>JBPCTQ010000356.1:0-13470 GCA_051011595.1 Acidimicrobiales bacterium | reverse complement strand
TCAACTTCTGGGCCGCCGCGGGGGCCCTGGGTCAGGCCCAACCCGAACGGTTCATCGAGATGCGCGACCTGATCGCACCCACCGACACCCCCACCCTCTACTTCCTCCACCTCGTGCTCCCCCACATCCCCTGGCGTTTCTACGAGGACGGCACCCCGTACTCCGTGCCGAGCGACGACGCCGGTATCGACGCCGACAGCTCCCATCAGTGGCTCGTCGAGCTGAACGAGACCCGGCTGCGGCAGCAGGCCCGTCACACCGACGGGTTGTTGGGCCAGCTGCTCGCCCGCTTCGACGAGGCCGGTATCTACGACGACGCCGTGGTGGTGGTGGCCGGAGATCACGGCGTCAACGTCGCCCTCGACGCCGGGGCGCGCGACTTCGGGGTCGGCGCGGCCAGCGATGTGATGTACACGCCGCTGTTCATCAAGGAGCCGGCCCAGACCGAGGGCCGGGTCGACGAGACCAACACCACGGCCCTCGACGTCTTCCCCACCGTGGCTGCCGCGGCCGGACTGCGGATCCCCTGGTCGGTCGACGGACTCGACCTGGCCGCCGGCATCACCGACGAGCGGGGCGACACCAAGACCATCTACCGCTTCGATGGTCCTCTGAGTGCCGGCGAACCCGGCGTGTTCGACTACCAGCAACCGATGCTCGATGCCGAGCTGGTCCGCCCCGGACTACCCGATGCACTCACCGACGAGGGCGACATCCGACCGCTCTACAACCAGCTGGGACCCGCCGCCGACCTTCTCGACACCACCATCTCCGGCGCCGAAGCGGCAACGGGAGCCAGCGCCGTGGTGCCCGCCCGCCAGCGGGTCGAGCAGCCACCGGCCGACGATTCACCGATAGGAATCGTCACCGGCACCATCGCGGGCGAGGTACCTCCGGACGACACCGTGGTGGCGATCGCCGTCGACGATCGGGTCGTGGCCCTCTCCCCCATTGTTCCGTTTCAGGGCGAGGCCCAGTCCTTCGTGGCCTTCCTGCCGCCCGGGATTGTCGAGGCGGGCGGATCGCACCGCCTCGACGTGGGGTGGTGGAGCCCCGACCTCGGCCTCCAACGGCTCGATCTTCGCTGAGTGCGGCGAAATTGCTGCGATGACGCGCGCTGACCGCGCGGGATCGCAGCAATTTCGGCGGGACTCAGGCGGGTACCACCACGATCTTGGCTTTGGTGGGGCCGGTGCCGATCTCGGCCAGCCCCTCGGCCACCCCGTCGAGACCGATGACCCGCTGGATACGAGGGGTGAGCTGACCGGTGGCCATCAACTCACCGAGGAATGTCAGATCATCGCGATCAGGCGACGCCACGAACTGATGGAACGAGGGGTCGGCCCGCCAGAAGGCCAACGCAGTGCGGGCGATGTGGGGCACCGGCCCCAACCAGCGATTCTTCTTGGGTCCGCTCGTCACCACATACCGGGCATCGGGTCGAAGCACGCCGAGACACTCGGCCGGGGTGCGGTTACCCACGTTGTCGAGCATGACGTCGAACCGGGGTCCGCCGGTTGCGAAGTCGTCCTTGGTGTAGTCGATCACCTCGTTCGCCCCCAGCTCGGCAACCATGTCGACATTGCCGGTGCTGCACACCGCCGTCACCTCGGCCCCGAGGGCCCGGGCGATCTGCACGGCGAAGGTGCCGACCCCACCCGCCGCACCGTTGATCAGGACCCGATCGCCGGGCTGCACGTCGGCGTGGGTGCGTAGCCCCTGGAGGGCGGTGAGCCCGGCCACCGGCGCGGCCCCGGCCGCTTCGAAGGAGACGTCGGCCGGTTTGGCCACGACGTTGTCGGCCTTCACCGCCAGGTAGGGCGCACAGCCGCCGCCACCACACTCACCGAAGACGGCATCACCCACCTCGAAGGGGTGGTCTCCATCCCCAAGGGCGACGACCGTACCGGCGACGTCGGCGCCACGAATGGGCTGCTTGGGCCGGCGAAGACCGGCGCTGGGCCGGAGGAGGTACGGGGTGCCGGTCAGCATGTGCCAGTCGAGCGCGTTGAGCGACGACGCGGCCACCCGAACGAGGATCTCGTCGGCGCCGGGCACAGGGACCGGGACCTCGTCCATCTCGACCACCTCGGCGGTGCCGTATCGGCGGGCCACCGCGGCCGGCATGGTGGCGGGCAGGGCCGGGGCGGCCGGCGAGGCCTCCTCGACCGCCGGGTCTACGACCAGGTCGTTGGCGGATGGTGTCTGCATCGGGCATGCTCCTCAATTGACGTACGATGTACGTTGATTGCTGCCAGTTGTAGTACGTACACCGTACGTCGTCAAGTGATTCCGTCGAAGGGAAGGCCCCATGGGACCAACAACCGAGGCCTCGGCTCGCCAGCCCTTGCAACGCGACGGCATCGTCGACGCCGCCATGGCGCTGGCCGACGAGGAAGGTGTTGGTGCCCTCAGCATGAGGAAGCTGGCCCGCCGGCTGGGCTACGAGGTGATGTCGCTCTACAACCACGTCGCCAACAAGGACGAACTGCAATTTCTCATGGTCGACTGCGTCGCCGCCGAGATCGATGGACCACCCACCCAGGCGGCGCCACTCGAAGCGGTCCGCACCATCGCCGTCTCCACGCACAACGTCCTCGTCGCCCACCCCTGGGCCCCCGAGTTGTGGCAGCGCCATCCTCCCGGACCGGCCCGCACCCAGATCATGGAAGACCTGTTGCGCCTGCTCGACGACAGCGGCCTGTCACCGGATCTGGCTCACCACGGCTTCCATGCGGTGAACAACCACGTGCTGGGGTACACCCTGCAGGAGCTCGGGATGACGTTCGACGACGACGACCTCGAGAGCAAAGCTCGCGCCTTCCTGGCCGGCATTCCCGTGGAGACCTATCCCTTCATGGTGGCCCACGTGCATCAGCACCTCGACGGCGACACGGCCAGCAGCTTCGAATTGGTGCTGGACCTCATCCTCGACGGGCTCGTTCGCCTCGACGCCAACCGCTGACCCCAGACGATTCTGGCGTCACTTGGGCGGGCAGGAGCAGCACAACTGACGCCAGAACGTGAAGTGGGGCGGCCGATCACCCGATACGGACCGTCCCGGTGTCACCGTCGACGTGGAGCATGGTGCCATCGGCCACGCTGGTGATGCCGGGCACACTCAGCACCGCCGGGATACCCAGCTCACGCGACACGATGGCCGCGTGGCTCTGCATGGCGCCGGTGTCGCACACCACGGCGGCCGCCGCGAGGAACAACGGCGTCCACGAGGGATCGGTGATGGCACACACCAACACCTCACCGGGTTCGAGTCCCCGCGGGTCACCCGGATCGGTCACCACCCGGGCTCGGCCCGACGCCACGCCACCATTGACCGCCACACCCTGCAGGCTCGACCCCGTGGCCGGTGGCGTCGGCGCCACGTCATCGAGCCGCGTCCAGGTGGCCGGATCGGGAATGTGGCCCTCGAACCAAGGGGGCGGCACCCGGTCGTTGAGGTAACGCTGCTGCTCGTCCCGTTCGGCGATGACGCGCTCGAACGCCTCGGGCTCTGCCACGAAGTCGGCCAGCTCGTCGAAAGTGACACAGAAACCCAGTCGGAGGTCGGCCGGCCCACCCCTGGCCGCGGCTCGGCGCATCAGCTCGTGCAGCACCCGCCGGGCGCCGAGGTTCTCGAGCACCAGGATGTCCTTGGCTCGCTCCCGCCCGATCGACCCTTGGCGTGAGACGTAGGCACAACGGCGCAACAGCCCCCGAACCGGTCGTGGCACATGGCCGACGGCCTCGGTCAGCGCTTCCTCCGCATCGGCCGCCAACCGTTGGCCGACCACCTCCGGGTCGCGTTCGACCGGAGCATGACGAAGCCGATCGATGGCGGCGTACACCGGTGCGGGATCCATGACCCATGCCGGGGTGGCCAGCTCGTATTCGTCGTTGCCGCGGTGACCGTGATCGCGCAGGAACGCATCGAGGGCCGGCTCCAGCGGCGAATGGCGGACTCGTTCGCCGATGCCATCGAGGCCGGCGTCGAACGCTTCGGTGAGAGACGGATCCGTGGCCACCAACCGACCCATCGTCCACATCCGCCGGGCCAGCTGAGCCGAGTCGATGTCGCCGGTACCGCCGACGATGCGGTTGGCCAGCCCCGGCGGCACACCCGGACGATCAAGCAGCCGATCGATGATCCCCCGCGGGGCACCCGAGAACATGGCTCCCTGGGCCAGGCGCCGCATGCTCTCGGCCTGGCGGGGCACGAACGTGCGCAACCACCCGACCAGCTCATCGTCGGTCCCCGTCTCGAGGTCGGGCATCGAGGCCAACCAGGCCTGGGCCTCGGTTCGGGCCTGATCGAGCGGGGCCAGGTCGGGCCGCCGCAACAGCGTGGAGGTACGGCGGGCAATGGCCAGCGACGCAATGAGGTTTCGATCTCCCTTGGCCCGACGATAGGGAGGCAGGTCGCCGGTCTCGCCCAGGATCTGTTCGTCGACATCGGCCGTCGACATCCCCAGCATGCGTTCCCCGAACAGCCGGAACACCGATCCGTTCAGGTACAGATAGCCACCGAACACCCCGGTGCCCAGCGCCGGTCCGGTGATCTCGCGCGGGCGGAGTATCCCGGTTTCGAGGAACACGTCGAGCTGACCCTGTTGGACGGCGTCGCCGATCAGCGTGCCGGTGAGCGCGGTGATGACGTTGGGGAACACCTCGCCGGTGTTGCTCCGTGAGTACAACGAGAACCGCTGATTCGGTTCGTTGTCGGCCACCCAGATCCGAGCCATGACCGAGTCTCGCGCCGATCGGCGAGGCGCGCCTCGACTGCCGAACCGGCGCCGGCCCACCGGCACGGCTGCACGGCTACCGTGGCCACCCATCCACATGCCGGAGAGGTTGGTCTGGTGTCACCGGAACGAAAGAGCGGGCCCGGGGTCAGTCCCCACGACACCACCGCGTCGTCGGGATTTCGGTTCGTGATCGAGATCGTTGCGTGGGTGGCCGGCCCTTGGGCCGCGGCCGAGCTCAGCGGATCGGTCTGGGTGGCGTTGCCGACCCTGGTCGTGTTGGTGGCGTTGCCCGCCGTCTGCAACACACCGGGCGACAAGTCATCGACCTTGGTCGTCACACCGGGACCGGTCCGGATCGCGATCGAACTGCTGTTGCTGGTGGTGGCGGTCGCCAGTGCGTGGATCGTGTGGCCTGGGTGGGCCGCCACCGTTGTCACCACGATCGGGGCGCTGATGGTGGTGACCGGCCTCTCGCGTTACCGGTGGCTGGCGGCCGGCGCACCGCCCGCGTGATCCCCGCTGCGACAACCCCGATGGCGGACGAACACCCGGTTGCCGACAGGGGCTCCGCTCAGATCCAGTCGGTGAGGATGTCCTGGAGGGGCAGCGCCGCCGAGTAGTGCCAGCCTTGGATCGAGGTGAATCCCAGCTCCTGGGCCTGCTCGAGCTGTTCTGCCGTCTCCACCCCTTCGGCCACCACTTCCAGACCGAGATCACCGGCGAGGCTGACGATCGCCTCGGCGATGGCCCGCTCCGAGGTCGGCGTGGTGAGCCGAGCGGTGAAGCTGCGGTCGACCTTCACCGTCGACAGCGGTAGGTCGCGCAGATGGGCGAGTGATGAGTACCCGGTGCCGAAGTCGTCGAGCGCGAGCAGGAAGCCGCGATCGTGCAGCGCCTTCAGTGCACCCACACTGGCCGGCCCGGCATCGAACGCCGAGCTCTCGGTGATCTCGATGCAGATCTGGCCAGGCTCGATCCCGGCGGTGGACACGCGGTCGACGATGAACTCCACCAGACCGGGTTGGACCAGGCTCACCGCCGACAGGTTGCAGGCGATGATCGGAGGTGTGTCCGGGCTCACCTGGGCCAACACCGCCGCGGCCTCACACGACAACGCGAAGGCGGCCCGATCCAGCTCCCACATCAGGCCCGAGCGCAGGATCGGCTCAAGAAAGGCAGCCGGACTGACCAGCTCGTCATGGTCGTCACGGCAGCGCGCCAGCGATTCGTAGCCGTACGTCCGGCCCGTCGTGGTGTCCACCAAGGGTTGGAAGTGCACGACCAGGCGGTTGTTGTCGAGGTTGTCGCGCAACATCCGCCGCTGGCGTTCCTCCAGCCGCACCTCGTTGGCCAGGTCGTCGTCGAAGACCTCCACCCGGTCGCGCCCCCGGGCCTTGGCGGCATACAGGGCGATGTCGGCGTGGCGCAGCAACAGGTCATCGGCCAGATCACTCCCGACCGATACCGCCACACCGACCGAAGCGGTGAGGTCGAAGCGTTCTTCCTTCAGCACGTAGGGCCGAGCGAGCGTGGCTCGCATTCGTTCTGCGGCGGTGATGACCTCACCAACCCCGTCGGCACCGACGATGAGCGCCACGAACTCGTCCCCACCCTGGCGGACCAGCAGGTCGCAATCCCGCAGCTGGGTGGTCAGTCGTTTGGCTGCGATACGGATGATCTCGTCGCCCACCCGATGGCCATGGGTGTCGTTGACCACCTTGAAGGCGTCGAGGTCGATGAAACAGGCGGCGACCAGGCCTGGGCCGGCGGCGGTCATCAACGCGGTGAGCCGCTGCTCGAGCTGACGGCGGTTGGCGAGGCCGGTCAGCTGGTCGTGCAGCGCCTGGCTCCGCAGCTCGTCGGCCGCCCGCCGAGCGTCGGTGACATCGTGGAACACCACGACGGAGCCCAGGAGGTTGTGCTCCGCATCTCGAACGAGGCGTTTCTGGGTGGTGACGTAGCGGAGCTCGCCGTTGGCCGGCACGACACAGAGCTCGCGCGGTCGCCGATCGTCGGTCTCTTCGCCCGGTTGCAGCACGTCGTTCACCCGGCGACCTTCGGTGTCGAGCAGGGCGAAGTCGGTCGACTCCAGGCCCGACGGCGGCAGTCCGGGGTCGAGGCCGAACATGGTGCGGGCAATGCCGTTCACCATGGTGATGGCCCCGAACTGGTCGGTGGCCACGATCCCGTCGTGCAGCCCGGCCACGATCTCGGCGGCCATACGCCGAGATCGGTCTGCGGACACCTCCAGCTCATCGGCGGCCTCGGCCCATCGCAACGACAGCACCAGGCCAGCCACACGCGGGTCGGCCGAGAGATCGGATCCGGTGACCTCCACCCGTTCGTAGTCGCCGTTTCCTCGGGCCAGCCGCACGAAGACCCGGTAGACCTCCAGCCCCTCCTGGAGCCGGGTGACGGCGTCGAAGGCAATAGCCACATCATCGGGGTGGACCAGGTCGAGGGCCGACGACCCGATGAGTTCGGTCGGCGTGCGTCCGAGCAGCGAGCCCACCGCTCGGTTGGCCCACGTGATCACCATGTCCGCGCTGACCACCACAACGGCATCCCGAAGCCCATCGGCAACGGCTTCTCTGATCCCTTCGGCGTCACCGGGGCGCAGGGCCTCGAAGATCAGCCGAGCCAGACCACACAGGACATCGACGGGGAGGTCGGCCGGGGCCTGGCGAATGGTGATTGCACCAATGGGCGCGCCGTCGGCCGCCCGAATCGCCACTGCGGCGCCGCCGGCGACGACCTCGACGCCTTCGGCTCCGTGCAACAGGACGGACTCGGCCTCGGTCAGGAGCCGGGGTTGCAGCACGTCGGCCTCACTCGACGCCACGACATAGGCGCGGCCGGATTCGAAAACGACAACATCCACCTCACTGAACGTGACGAGGGATGCAATCCGGGCACACTCGACCGCGACGGGATGTCGGGCCAGCGCCACCCGCACAGCGTGGGCTTGGGCCAGATCAAGGCTCACAGGATCAATATCGACCGCGACCCGCCAAAGGTAAGTCACTCAATGTTGACGGATCGGGTCAGTGGAGCACGGCCGCCGTCGCGCCGAAACCGGGCTCGGCGGGGATGATGCGATCGGTGATCTTGTCGGCCGGGATCCCCTGGCTGTACAAGAACCCCTGGTGGTGGTGGATACCCAGCTGCAGGAGGGCCTCGGCCTGATCGGGGGTCTCCACCCCTTCGGCCACGATCACCAGCCCCGCGGTACGCGAGATACGCGAGATGGCTTCCACCACCGCCTGATCGATGGCGTCGCTGGTGATGTCGGTCACGAACGATCGGTCGATCTTGATCTGGTGCACCACGTTGCTGAGGTGTTTCAGGTGCGACAGCGTCGTCTTGCCGGTGCCGAAGTCGTCGAGCGACAGCCGGACACCCATCTCGGCGATCTGTTCCAGCACGGGCAGTGACCCGGAGATGTGCTCGGTGACGAGATCCTCACTGATCTCCAGGCACAACTGAGCAGGCTCCAACCTCGACCACTCCAGCGCGTTCTTCACTCGGGTGGGGAACGACGCGTCGAGGATCTGGCACTCGGCCACGTTCACGCTCATACCCACCTGTCGGAAGGTGGGGTTCATCTGGTTCCACATCTCGGCCTGCGCGCAAGCTTCGCGCAGCACGGTCTCACCGATGCCGGCGAGCAACCCCGACTCCTCGGCCACCGACAAGAACTGGCCTGGGAACAACAGACCGTGCTGGGGATGGTTCCAGCGCACCAACGCCTCGATACCGGAGGGAACGTTGTTCCGGGCATCGATCACCGGTTGGTAGTGGACCACGATGTCCGACGCATCGGCCACGCTCAGGGCCTGTTCGACCTCCAGGCGCGACAGGAGATGGCGACGGATCTCGTAGTCGAACACCGAGACACCCTTGCGCCGACGTTTGGCCTCGTACATCGCGGTATCGGCATCACGCACCAGGTGGTCGGCCTGCACCTTCTCACCCGAGCCGGGGTCCCAGACGGCCACGCCGATGCTGGGCGACACCACCAGGGCACCGTCGGACACCTCGAAGGGCTCCTCGAACGAGGCCAACACCGTCTCGGCGACACGGTGGATGGAGTCGGCCTCGAGCAGACCCCGACAGATCACCACGAACTCGTCGCCGCCGAATCGACCGACCACGTCGGAGGACCGCACCGACTTCTGCATACGTTCGGCGACAGCCACCAGGAGCTCGTCACCGACGTCGTGACCGAGAGTGTCGTTGACCACCTTGAATCGATCGAGGTCAGAGAACAGCACACCGATACAGGTCCGGTCGCGGCGGGCCGAGTCGATCGACTCCACCAACGTCTCCATCAGACCGGACCGGTTCAGCAGTCCGGTGAGCGGATCCAGCCGCGCCCGGCGCTCACTGGCCAGCAGCTTGGAGATGGTCTCGCGCCCGGCCGACCGCTGCAGCAACAACACACTCGACGCCGCAGTGACGGTGATGCCGGTTCCGGTTGCGATTCCCGCGCCGCGCGTCCCGCCCACGTCGATAGCCAGCCCCACGCCAATGGCGAGAGCGACCAACACACCGATCATCGGCGACAAGACGAGCCAACGTTTCACATCCGTGGATCGACTGATCGGGCGGGCCCCTGTAGCAAGTTGGTTCGCTCAGCCCAGACGGCGACGGGCGCCGCGCTCACGAGACATTTGCTCGCTCCTCACCTACCGGGAATAGTGGATGGCAGGGAATGACTGTGACGTCGGTCGATCCGACGTCCAGGCGGGAGGGTCCATGTCCGACACCGGGACGACCGACCAAGGCAGCCCACGCACCGCGGCGTTCTTCGCCTGGGTGGATGCCAACATCCGATGGGTCACGCTAGCGGTGATCGTTCTCACCGTTCTTGCGGTACCGCTGGCGGCTTCGCGCTCGCAGACCGATCCCAACTTCGATCCGACTGGCGAGTTGTACCAGACCCGAGATCTGGTCGACGACCGGTTCCAGAACTCCTCGCCCATCAGCAGTCAGCTGTTCATCGTCGAGGCCAAGAATGGCGGCGACGCGCTCACCCGTGACGTGTTGCTGGAGTTCGCGCAGAACTCCGAGACACTGCGCACCCATCCCGAGCTGGCCGCCGACCTGGGCGTGCAGTTCCGCGCCGACCTCGAACAAGAGGTCGACGGGGTGTACTCGCTGGCCGACGAGGTCGACCAGGCCCTGCCGGGCGGCTTGGAGGGCGCCACCGATGCCGACGTGAAGATCGCCCTGGCCGAGATACTTGGCGAGGGTGCGGTGGGTAGTCCCCTTCGCAACACCTTGTCGCAGCTGGCCGACAACGGGGTGGGCGAGGCCAACGGACAGGAGATCGTGGTCTGGACCGCCCCCGCATTCACCGCCGCCGTGGCCGTCGACCTCACCGACCTCGGCGGACGCGACTCGTCGGGATTCGGCGACCTGGGCCTCGATGCCGAGGAGTTCCTGCGAGACGTGCAAAGCGAACTCCAGGGCGACCAGGAGACATACACCACGCTGGGCGTCGCCATCGACGGCGGGCTCACCTCCGAGGAGCAGCTGGCGGCCTCGTCACCGTTCATCTTGTTGTCGGTGGTCGGCATCATGTTCCTGGTCGGCGCCCTCCTGCGCTCGTACTGGGCCGCGGCGCTGGTGGCGGTTGGGCTCGGTGTCACCATGATCTGGTCACAAGCCGTGTTCACGGCCGTGCAGTTCGAGGGCGGCATGTTGCTGGGATTCATCGCCCCGATCTCGGTGATCGCCTTCGGCGTCGACTTCTTCGTCCACGCCAGCGGCCGAGCCCGAGAGGAGCAGGTGACCGGTGCCACCCGTCCCCTCGCCTACCGCAGCGGCCTCACGTTGGTGTTCCCGGCCCTGGCTCTGGCCGTGCTCTCGTCGGCCGCGGCGTTCATCTCCAACGGCGTGGCCGGCATCGAGGCCATTGCCCAATTCGGTATCGGAACCGCCATCTCCTTGTTGATTGCGTTCGTCCTGCTCGGGCTCATCACGCCCCGCTGGCTGCTCACCGTCGAGGACAGCCTGGGAGACCCGCCCCTCGATCGTGGACGGATGGTGCCGTACAAGCTGGGCTTTCTGTTCATGGCCCTGCTCGCTGGCGCGACGGTCACCATGAGTGTGGTGCTGCCGGTCGTCGGATTCGTGGCCCTGGTGTTGTTCGTGCCCCTGCTCGTGTACGTCCCCATGCGAGCCACCCGGCGGATCTATGCCCGGGCGGCCGTAGACGGACGGCCCACGGGAACCGTCATCAAGGGTGCGGGCCACGGCTTCAAGGCAGCCGGCGACGTGGTCCACTTCTTCGCCCGTTGGCGGGTGGTCACCATTCCCGTCACCGTCGGGCTCGCCATCCTCGGCGTGATCGGCTTCACCCAGGTCGACTCGGAGTTCACGTTCAGCGACTTCTTCTCCGAAGACAGCGATTTCATCCAGAGTCTCGATCAGCTCGACACCCACCTCGGCAGCACCGACGGTGGGGGCTCGGGCTTCATCTACATCGAGGGCGACCTCACCCAACCCGACGCACTCCTGGCCATCGACGACACCGCCTCTGAGCTCGCGACGGCCGAGGCAGCCGCCGACGACACCTACCTGTCACGCGATCTCGACGGGGAAATCCAGGTCGAGGACAACGCGGTCTCGATCGTTCGAGCTGCGGTGGCGGCCCCCGAGGCGATGGCGGCGGCCGGCATCACACTCACCGACAGCAACGGCGACGGGATACCCGACACCGCCGAGCAGGTGAAGGCGGTGTTCGACCTTGCCTTCGCCCAAGGCATCACCACCGACGAGGGGTTCGCCGCCTACCCGGCCGACAGTGTGACCGAGCTGTTGTGGACTGACGGCGACGGCAACTACGCCACTCTCGTGCAGGTCGGGATCCCGACGCTCACCGACGACGCGGTGATTCTCGACGCGCGGTCCGGACTCGACGACGCCGCCGACTCGTTGTCGGCCTCGCCGTCGGCCGATCGGTTCACCGCCGTTCGGGTGTCGGGTGACACGGTGGCCAACCAGGACAGCCTGGCTGCCTTCACCGACGCCATGTTGTTGGCCCTGCCCATTGCCTTGCTCCTGTGTGCTGCCATCGCCGCCATCTTCATGCGATCGTTCAAATACGCCCTGACGGCGGTGACCCCCATCTTGTTGGTGGTCGGGTGGGTGTACGGCTTCATGTACCTCGTCGACTACAAGATCAACGTGGTGACGGCCACGGTCGCGGCCATCGCAGTCGGTGTCGGGATCGACTACTCCACCCACTTCACCATGCGTTTCCGGGAGGAGTTCGAGCACGAACCGAGCCGCTTCCCCGCTCTGCGCCGAGCGGGCGAGGGTACCGGCGGCGCCTTGGCCATCTCGGCCCTGTCGTCGATCATCGGTTTCACCGTGATGGCCTTCGCACCCATGCCCATCTTCGTCACGTTCGGCTCGTTGATGGCGGTGACCATCCTGTTCTCGCTGCTGGTGTCGCTGATGGTGCTGCCCAGCATGTTGTTGGTGGTGACACGCAGTCGCACAGGCGCCGAGCGCCGCCATATGCTCGATCTCACCGGAATCGCGCCCGACGAGTACGACCCTCACTCCCGGGAGACGGCAAGACCCGAACCCGATCTCGTCCTCGACTGATGCCCGGCCTGCGGCCCTCACTCCTCGTTCGACAAGCCCCGCTCGATCAGCCACCCGTGACCCACGTCGACCACCGACGCGCCGTCGGCCACTTGCTGGTTCAAGCGGCGCAGGTCGGTTGTGGTCAGCAGGCGCGACGTCTCATCGATGGCCGCCACCACGTCAGCGGGCAATCGAGCCAGGGCGTCGGATCGAACGATCGGCACCACGTTCTCGGCCGGCTGCAGACCTTGGTCGTCGGTCAGGATCACCAGGTTGTCGCCGCGGAGTTGCACCGAGGTGGAGAACAACAACCCCACTTCGATCTCGCCTCGCAGCAACGACTCAGCGGTGAAATCCAGTGACCGCTGGGGCACGAACTCGGCGAATCGGATGCCGTAGACAGTCCCGAGACCGGCCAGGCACAACGGTCGCTCGACACATTCCGGTGGCCCTCCGAACCGGAAGTCCAGCGCCACCCTCGTCAGGTCGCTGATGGTGCGCAATTCGAAGGCCGCTGCGGTTTCGGCGGTGATCACGAACACGTTCTTGTCCTGGGCCGACGACGGCTCCAGCGCGGTGAGCCCTCGAGGTTCCAGCCGCTCGACCAGCTCCTGGCCGGCCGACACCGTGTCGGCTTCGGTCGACTCAGACCCCAGGTACTGCAACAGCGTGCCCAGGTACTCGGGAACGAAGTCGATCTGCCCCAGCTCGAGCGCGGGGGCAACGATCTCACGCGGACCGACCGCACCCAGCCGCTGCACCGGCGCCCCGGCGGACTCGATGACTTGGGCGTACACCTCGGCCAGCAGCTCACTTTCGGCGAAATCGAAGCTGGACACCCGAACCGCAGCCGACGAGGCATCGTCGTCAGCCGTCTGGCCGGAACCGCTGCAGGCGGCCAACATGACCATCGTGATGGCGAGGCCGAGACCCAGGCACCGGCTCATGTCCCGAGTCTCGCACCCCAGCACCGGCGCTACATCATGAGCGATGTGGCGACCGACCCTCGTCCGGCTCACCGGCGGCGGCACCGTCGGCCCTCGGGCGAGCCGCCTCCCCTGCCCCGCCAACTCAACAAAGCCGCGATCGCGTGGTTGGTGCTGTTCTGCGGGTGGGCGGGGATCTG
>JBPCTQ010000355.1:0-27442 GCA_051011595.1 Acidimicrobiales bacterium | reverse complement strand
CAACGGCAACGATGTCATCAACGGCAACAACGGCAACGACACCATCGACGGCGGACTGGGCGACGACATCATCAATGGTGGCCAGGGCGCCGACGACATCACCGGCGACGACGGCATCGATGTCATCAACGGCAACAACGGCGACGACACCATCGACGGCGGCCCGGCCGACGACATGATCCTGGGGACCACGGGCGTCGACGACATCGACGGTGGTGACGGCGACGACACCCTCGACGGGGGCGACAACGCCGACATCCTCACCGGGGGCGACGGCGACGACACCATCACCGGTGGGGGCGGCGACGACGACATCGACGGCGGGGCCGGCGACGACGACATCGACGGCGGTGACGGTAACGACACCATCGGAGGTGGACCCGACGCCGACCTCATCGACGGTGAGCTCGGCGACGACACCATCGACGGCAACGCCGGCGACGACACCATCACCGGCGGCGACGGGGTCGACACGGTCAACGGAAGCGCCGGCGTCGACAACGTCAGTGGCGGTGACGGCGACGACATCCTCCGAGGTGGTGGCGGCAACGACACCGTCAACGGCGACGCCGGAGCCGACGACCTCAAGGGTGGCAACGACGACGACATTCTCAGTGGCGGCGACGACGACGACACCCTCAACGGTGAGGGGGGCGACGACACCGTCAGCGGCGACGCCGGGGCCGACAACGTCAAGGGCGGCAACGACAACGACACCATCAACGGCGGCGACGACGACGACATTCTCAATGGCGGCCTGGGCGACGATGTTGCCAACGGCGACGCCGGAGCCGACGACCTCAAGGGCAAGAGCGGCGACGACACCCTCAATGGTGGCGACGGTGACGACACCGCGACCGGGGGGCCGGGTCTCGACACCATCAACGGTGGCGACGGAGCCGACAATCTCCTCGGCGGCAACGACGCCGATCTCATCAACGGCGGGAACGGCCCCGACATCATCGACGGACAGGGTTCACCCGACGAGCTCCGCGGCGACGGAGGTGCCGACGTGATCAGCGGGGCCAACGGCGGCGACCTCATCAACGGAGGGGCCGGCCCCGACATGATCGACGGGGGCAGCGGGGCCGACACGTTGATCGGTTCGGGGGGCGACGACAACCTCGACGGCGGCGACGGCAAGAACTACTTCCGGGGCGGCAACGGCACCGACACCTGCATCGGTGGCCCCAAGGTCGACGTGGCCCACAGCTCGTGCGACGTCCTGGTCGACATCCCCTGACCTGATCTGACCGAATCTGCGTGAGTTCGTTCGAGTTGTCGGACGAACTCACGCCGTTCGGGGTGCGACGTCCCGCGGGCCTCCCCGGGGCCCGTATCGGCCAGCACTAGCGTCTCCGGTACTCCTTCCCCTACCCGGAGGTCCACGTGCGACCGGTTCGACTGCTCACCCTGTTCGCCACCGCAACGCTGGCGGTATCGCTGATAGCGGCCGTGCCGGCGGCAGCGGGTGGAATCGCCCCGACCTGCGACGGTCAATCGGCCACTGTCCTCGGCCTGATCGGAACGCCGGGCGACGACGTGATCGTCGGTACCAGCGCATCGGAAACGATCGAAGGACGGGGTGGCGACGACCTCATCTGCGGGGGAAGTGGTGACGACTCGATCGATGGCGGCGACGGCGACGACGTCGTCTTCGCCGAGTTCGGTGCGGACGTAATCGATGGCGGCATGGGCGACGACGAACTGCTCGGCGGCGACGGTGACGACACCATCAACGGCGGTGATGGCGACGACGTGCTGTTCGGCCAGGCGGGAGCCGACCAACTGCTGGGTACCAGCGGCTACGACCTCATCTACGGGGGCGACGGCAACGACGACATCGATGGCGGTGAGCAACCCGACTATCTCCTGGGCCAAGGCGACAACGACACCATCAACGGGGGTCCGGGCGACGATGCCATGCTCGGCGGGCAGTCCGGGGACGACATCGTCGTCGGCGGCCCCGGGGCCGACCTGATCGAAGGTGGGAGTGGAACCGACGTGCTCACCGGGGGCGAGGGTGATGACGCCATTCGGGGCGAGGAGGGCGACGACACCATCACCGGCGACGACGGTGATGACATGCTCGTTGGTGGCGGCGGCCGCGACGACCTCTCCGGCGGGATGGGTATCGACTTCCTCGGCGGAGGAAACGGTGACGACGGGCTCGACGGGGGCCCGGGCAACGACACCCTCCGAGGGGGCCCGGGCGACGATGTCGCCGACGGCGGTGACGGCAACGACCACATCGTGGGTGGCAACGGCGACGACACTGCCGACGCCGGTGCCGGTGCCGACGAGTTGATCGGCGGGAGAGGCCTCGACAATCTCGATGGGGCCGACGGTCACGACGTGCTCGAGGGCGGCCCGGGCAGGGACACACTCGACGGCGGCCTCGGCGACGACACTCTCCGAGGAGGGCTGGGTGAGGACTTCCTCTTCGGCGACCAGGGCGCCGACGTGCTGATCGGTGCCGGTGGCGCCGACGAGATGGTCGGCGGTGGTGGGAACGACATCATCTCGGGCGGCAACGGAGCCGACCGGGTGAACGCAGGTTTCGGTGCCGACCGGGTGGACGGCGACAGTGGTGCCGACTCGATCCGTGGTTCGGGCGGTGACGACGAGCTCAACGGCGGCGACGGTGTGGATTTCCTCCAGGGCGGCAAAGGCACCGACACCTGTGACGGTGGCCCCAAGGTCGACGTGGCCCATGGTTCGTGCGAGGTCCTGGTCGACATCCCCTGACCCGACTCGACGTGATCTGACCGGGTGGGGCGCTACCAGGTGTCGAGCAGATCGGCGGAGGTGACGACGGTGGCCAGCAACGAAATGGTGTTGGCCATCACTGCCTCGGCGTACTCCGCGGGAAGGCCGGCCACCGCATCTCGGGGCACCACCACCTGGTACCCGAGATCGACCGCCGACAACACCAGGCCCAGAATGCCCACGTTGACCGAATTGCCGACGGCCACCACGGTGGTGACCCCGAGGTTGCGCAGGATCTGATCCAGGCTGGTTCCGGTGAACGGGGTCAGCCCATGCAGACGACGCAGCACGAGATCCTGCTCGGCCACCGCCAGCTCGGGCAGCAGCTCGGACGCCTCCGACCCCGGCGTCAACATGGCGGCACCGGCCGCCGTGGCCGACAACAACCGACAGTTGTTGACCCGTCCGGCACCGTCGGCCCGGGTTTCGGCCGTGCAGTGGATCACCCGCACCGACGCCCCACGGGCCGCGCCGGCTAGCTGCCCGATGTTGTCGATGACACCGTCGGCGACCATGACGTCGCGAAGCTCGGTCAGCATGGCCCGATCGCCGGTGATGCCGCGCTGCATCTCCATGGTCAACAACGCCGTGTGCGCCGGGTCCACCAGTTGCTTCAGATCGAGTGCCACCCGCTCAGCTTTGCCGCTCGGCCCACCATTGGTCGAGACGGCGCTCGACCTCGTCGGCGCCGAGGGTGCCTTCGGTTCGTTTGATCTCGAGGAGGAACTTCATGGCCGCGCCCACGTCAGGACCCGGCTCGAGGCCGAGATGGGCCATGACGGCCTGGCCGTCCATCTCCGGACGTTCGGCGGCCCGCCGGTCGGCTTCGGCCAGCGCGGCTATGCGCTCTTCGAGGTGATCGACGTGCTCCTGGAGCTCGTGTCGTTTGCGTTTGTTGCGCGTGGTGCAGTCGCATCGCACCAGCGTGTTGAGTCGACCCAGCAACGGACCGGCGTCGCGGGCATACCGACGGACCGCCGAGTCACTCCAGCCGGCGGCGTACCCCTTGAACCGACCGGACAACCGCACCAGCTCGGTGACGTCGTCGATGGTCTGGTCGTCGTACCCGAGCTCGGTGAGGCGAGACTTGGTGATCCGGGCCCCGACCGCCTCGTGGTGGCGGAAGGTGACTCCCTCCCGCTGATCGATACGACGGGTATCGGGTTTGCCAATGTCGTGGAACAGGGTGCCCAGTCGCACCAGCAGATCGGGCGGCGTCTTGGCCACCACCGCGATGGTGTGGGCCAGCACATCCTTGTGTTTGTGGATGGGGTCCTGCTCCATTTCCAGTTTGAGCAACTCGGGCACCAGCTCGGCCATGCGCCCGGTGTCGACCGCCGCCCAGAGGGAATCGGAGACGTCGTCGGCCATGACGATGGTGGTGAGCTCGTCGGCGGGGGTCATGGTGGTGGTGGTCATCGTGTTGTCGCCGCCCTGGCACGGGGGCCCCAGGAAGTGTAGAGACAACACCATGATTCTCGATTCCTTTCGCCTCGACGAGCGAGTTGGTGTGATTTCTGCGGCCAGTCGAGGGATCGGCGCGGCCATTGCCGTGGCCATGTCCGAAGCCGGGGCCGACGTGGTCATCGGCGCTCGCAGCGAGGACTCGTTGGCCGAGGTGGCCGCTGCCGTCGAAGCCAACGGACGGCGGGCGGTGACGGTGGCCGGCGATCTGTCCTCACGCGACGGAATGGCATCACTGGTGAACGCCGCGCTCGACGAGTTCGGCGCCATCGACATTGTGGTCAACAACGCCGGGGGCTCCATGCCCCAGCCGTTCCTCGACACCAGCGAACGGGCCTTCGAGATGGCCATGCACTGGAACGTCACCACCGCGTTCAACCTGTCGCAGCTGGCCACCCCTCACCTGCTCGAACGTCCGGGGTCGAGCATCATCAACATCGCGTCGGTGGCCGGCCGATTCGGCTCACGGGGATTCGCGGCGTACGGCACTGCCAAGGCAGCGCTGATCAAGCTCACCCGCCACATGGCATCGGACCTGGCCCCGAAGGTGCGGGTCAATGCCATCGCACCGGGGGCCATCCGCACCGATGCGCTCGGCGGGGTGCTCACCGACGAGCTGGAGTCGGCCATGAACGAGGGAACACCCATGCGGCGGATCGGCGAACCCGTCGACATCGCCGGGGCGGCGGTGTACCTGGCCTCGCCGGCGGCCGGCTACGTGACCGGTGAGTGCCTGGCCGTCAGCGGCGGCGTCGAGACCAGCAACCTCGAGATGGGTATCGCCGATCTCTGACGTCATGGTGTCTCGGATCTTCGACGCTCCGGTCGACGGTGTGATGTCCACCCGCGCCCAGAAGGCGACACAACGGTCGGGTTCCAACACCGTGGTCTGGCCCACCCGCACACCAGCCGGTCCGGCCACCGCAGAGATCATCGACCAAGGCAACCACTTCGAAGCGCGGGCCTGGGGGCCGGGCGCGGAGTGGGCCCTCGACCAAGCCCCCCGGCTCATCGGGGTCGACGACGACGTGGACGGGTTCGAAGCCCACCACGACGTGGTGGCCGATCTCATGCGTCGCCATCACGGCTTCCGGATCGGTCGCAGCGACCGGGTGCTCGAGGCCCTGGTGCCCGCGGTGCTGGGGCAGAAGGTGCAGGCCCCGATGGCCAAACGGTCGCTGCGCACCCTCAACCGCCGATTCGGTGAGAGGGCACCCGGACCCCATGAGCAGTGGCTCCAGCCGTCGGCCGAGCAGCTGGCACGCCTCCCGTTCCACGAGTGGCATCAGCTGGGCGTGGAACGAAAACGAGCCACCATCATCCGGCGCTGTGCCGAACGGGTGAACCGCCTGGAGGAGATCACCACCATGAGCCCCGTCGATGCCGAGACCCGGCTGCTGGCCTTTCCCGGCATCGGGCCCTGGACGTCGGCCATCGTGCGCACCACTGCGCTGGGCGACCCCGACGCCCCACTGGTGGGCGACTACCACCTACCCAACACCGTCTCGTTTGCACTGGCTGGTGAGCCCCGCGGCGACGACAACCGCATGCTCGAGTTGCTCGAGCCCTATCGCGGCCACCGGGGCCGGGTCACGCTGCTGTTGAAGCTCAGCGGGCAGAAAGCACCCAAATACGGCCCCCGCCTGGCGTTCTGGGGTATCGAGGACCTCTGACCTCCGGTCACTGAGGGCGGACCGGTTCCCACGTCTGGTCGGGCGGGGCCGGTTCCCAGAACGGGAAGGCCAGGTGGGTCACACCGAAGTGGTCGACCATGCGGCCCTGCCGGCGGTAACCCGGCAACAAGCGCCTGGCGATCGGCTCGGAGATGTGCACCACCAGTTCGGGAACCGGCATCAGCAGCGGCCCTTCGTCGGCGTCGCCGGGGCGAAGGATGGCGTCGACGATGAGACCGAGGCGATCGGGGTTGGACGCGTCGACCAGGCGCGAGCTGTAGATGATGCTCTCGAAGACCGCGGTGGCCAGCAGTTTCACGCCCGGTCAGGAGACCATCGCGGCGCGGATTTCCTTGCACTCGGGGCATACCGGAAACCGCTCGGGGTCGCGACTCGGCACCCACACCTTGCCGCACAACGCCGTGACCGGCGTGCCGTTGATGAGCGCCGCGGTGAGCTTCGACTTGGGCACGTAGTGGGCCAGGCGCTCGTGGTCGCCGGGTTCGACGTCGTTCACGACCGGGTCGATGGTGGGGGCGGATCCGGGAGAGACGGTCTCGGTGCTCACGACGGCCATGGTAGCGGCCCCGACCGTGGCGTCGATGCGGTCACGGACGCCGCCCGGCCAGAACGGCCAGCTCGCGCCACTTCCAGAAACAGTCGACGTCGCGGAACCCGATGTCTCGGAGCCACTCGAGTTGCGGTTCGACCGCCATGAGTTTGTTGGACGGATCGTCGTCGGCCGGCGCCACGCCGATCTCGTCGAGGAACTGTCGATGCAGCTCATCGGTGGGCGATTGCACGTGTTCGAGATTGACGAACCACCCGCCGGGGTCGAGACGATCGAACACCTCGGCGAAGAGCAACCGCTTGCGGGAATCGACCACGTGGTGGATGGCGAAACTCGACACCACCGCGTCGAAGCGGCCCCAATGGGCCGGCAGCTCGTCGTCGAGATCGTGGACGATCACCTCGACCGATGTGTCGTCGGCGAATCGGCGACCAGCGGCATCGAGCATGGCGGGCGAGAAGTCCACCGCCAGGCCGGTGCAGTCGGGGTGGGCGAGACGCGCCAGGCCCATGAGGCGCCCGTCGCCGGTGCCCAGATCGAGGACCCGTTGCACACCACCGTCGAGCAGCTCGAGTACGACCCGTTCGCCCTCGCCCCGATGGGGGATCTCGTCGGCTTTGGCCAGATACGACGCCACGTGTTCGTCATCTCGCCAGTGGTTCACCGGTTTCGTCATGGCGCTCCTCCCGGCCGGGCGCACTGTATTGCCCCGTGCCGCGGGCTCTGACGAATTTGCCATGATGGGGGGATGCCCGGAACCGAACTCCGCGAAACACTGGCTCGGGGCGACACCGTGGTGATGCCCGGCGTGTGGGACCCCTGGTCGGCGAAGCTGGCCCAACGAGCCGGGTTCTCCACCCTCTTCGTGTCT
Source organism: Acidimicrobiales bacterium (assembly GCA_051011595.1). Lineage (GTDB taxonomy): Bacteria > Actinomycetota > Acidimicrobiia > Acidimicrobiales > SHLQ01 > JAOUEE01. The sequence continues at coordinate 20,094 of JBPCTQ010000355.1, read as the reverse complement.
GGTTACTGCGTGAGCGGCACCCTGCTCGGCCTGCCCGACATCGGCCACCTCTCCCAGACCGAAGTGGCCGATGTGGCCCGACGAGTGTGCCGTGCCGTCCCGGGCACCAACGTGGTGGTCGATGCCGACACCGGCTACGGCAACGCCCTGAACGCGGCCCGCACCGCCGAGCTGTGGGCCGAAGCGGGAGCGGCCGGGATGTTCCTCGAGGATCAGGTCTGGCCCAAACGTTGTGGCCACATGGCCGGCAAGGCAGTTGTCGATCGTCACGACTGGTTGAGCAAGCTGCGGGCAGTGGTCGACGCCGGCACCGGCCTCCATGTGACGGCCCGCACCGACGCGAGGGCTGCCGTGGACCTGGCCGAAGCGGTTGATCGAGCCCGCGCCGCGCGCGATGTGGGTGTCGACGCCCTCTTCGTGGAGGCCCCGGAGTCGGTGTCGGAATTGGAGACGATCGCCGACGCGCTGGGCGACATCACCCTGGTGGCCAACATGGTGGAGACCGGTCGTACTCCCCTGCTGAGCAGCGACGAACTCCACCAGATGGGGTTCGATCTGATCGTGTCCCCGCTCACCGGGCTCTTCGCCGCCACCCAGGCGATGGCGACGGCGTTCGAACAACTGGCTGCCACCGGCACGCTGCGCGATCACCTCGATCAGCTGGCCGATTTCGACGACTTCGCCGACCTGGTCGAGCTCGATCGTCACCTCGACGCCGCCGAACGCTACCGCTGAGCCGCGAGTCGCCCGCTCCCCTCGCCCATCGATGACACCGCAGCCGGGCTCGACGATCCTCCCGGTGCCGCTACTCGACCCGTTCCCAACGCACATCGATGATGCCGTTGTTGTCGGGCGGCGCTTCGAACCAGGCCCGTTCGACGCGCGCCAGCCGTTGCTGCGCCCGGGCCCGCCGCCGTTCGGTGCCGGCCAGGCTGGCGACGAAACCGCCGAGTAGCACCAGCCAGAAGCCGCCGGGATCACCGGTCAGGACGCGAGTCAGACCCAACAGGGCCAGACCCCAACCCATGAGGCGGCCCACTCCGGCCGCCTTCACCGTGGCGCCATGGCGATCGCCGTGGCGATGCCACAACCAGGCCTGGTACAGACGACCACCGTCGAGGGGCAACGCAGGGATGAGGTTGAACAAGGCCAGGGCCACGTTGAGAAAGGCGAGATAACCGACCAGGGCGAGCACCACGCCGGCCGCACCGGCCACCCACAACCCCCAGGTGGCCAGGGCAAGGGCCGCGCCCAGGCCAACGCTCACGGCGGGTCCGGCCGCGGCGATGGCGGCGGCATCGGATGCGTTCCGAGGTTCGTGCCGCAGGCGGGCCACCCCGCCCAGCATCCACAACGTGATGCCGTCGACCTCGACCCCCCGGCGTTGCGCCACCAGCCCGTGACCGAACTCGTGGGCCATGATCGACCCGAACAACCCCAGCACGCCGATGATCGCCGCGACCAGCGCGGCGAACGTGCCGACACCGGGGTCGGCGTAGGGGAAATAGCCCAGGGCCAGGTTCCACACACCAAAAGCGGCGAACACCAACAAGCTCCAGTGAACGCCGACCGGGATACCCCGGATTCGACCGAGCCGGATCGAGTCACGCATGGAGAGGATTCCTTTCGGGGTCGATGAAGACCACTCGACGGTCTCTCCCACCCGAATGGGCCGTGGCGCCGGGAGTCGGGACGACTCCGTGATGACGACGACACGATGAGGGGTACTCCCCGTTGTTGTATTGAACACCAACCGGGCGCCGGATAATCCGCGACCCCCTCCGCCCGGCGCTGGTCAGCCGACGACGACACTCTCGTCGAACACCACGCCGTGGTGCAGGGTCTTGTGCACCGGGCACCGAGAGGCCACCTGCGTCAATCGCTCCCGTTCGCTCTCGCTGAACGTCCCCTCCACGAACACCTCGGCTCGAACCTGTTCGAGCCATCCGGTGGCGTCGTCGTCACAGTGGGTGCAGTCGTCGGCGTGGATCTTCTCGAAGTGGTATCGCACCGACACCGAGTCGAGCTGCATCTGCTTGCGACGAGCGAACATCGACAAGGTGATGCACGTGCAGGCGGCCAGGGCTCCCAGCAGCATCTCGTAGGGATTGGGGCCGGTGTCGGCACCGCCCAGGTCGGCCGGTTCGTCGGCTCGCCATTGGTGGGTGCCGTTGGTGATGTCGACGGCGTACCCGTCGGTGAGATCTGCCTCGATGGTTGTCATCTCGGCATGGTAGGAGAAGCGCCCCCGGCGACCGCAGTAGCGTGCCCGCATGTCCTCATCGCCCGCCGCCACCTACGAGCTCGACGGTCATGTGGCCACCATCACCTACAACCGGCCCGACAAGCTCAACGCGGTGAACGGGGCCATGCGCCAGGCCCTCAACGCCGCCTGGGACCAGTTCATGGCCGACGAGGATGCCTGGGTCGGCATCGTCACCGGCGCGGGGCGGGCCTTCTGTGCCGGAGCCGACATGGTCGACGGCGCCGGGTCGGTGGGCACCTGGCCGGGCAGCTTCTGGGAGATCCCCACCATCAATTCCTTCGAGAGTGGTCTCGAGGTGTGGAAACCCACCATCGCCGCGGTCAACGGGCCCTGTGTGGGGTATGGCCTCACCGCCGCGTCGGCCTGCGACTTCCTCATCGCCAGCGACCGGGCCAGCTTCGCCTTCCCCGAGGTGAAGCTGGGGGTGGCCACCATCGTCGGTTCGATCCGACTGCCACCCAAGCTCGGGTGGGCCAACGCCATGGAGCTGTTGCTCACCGGTGACGCCATCGACGCCGACCGGGCCGGCGAGATGGGTCTGGCCTGGAAGGTGGTACCCCACGACGATCTTCTCGATGAGGCCCACACGCTGGCCGGTCGGCTGTGCCAGGGTGCGCCGTTGGCCCTGCGGGCGGTGAAGGAGATGGCCTGGCGCAGCCAGTTCCTGCCCTGGGCCGAGGCCATCAGGATGGGCGAGACGATGCGCCGCGTGGTAGGAGCAACGGACGACGCACGCACCGGCATGGCCGCCCGAGCCCGCGGGGAGACCCCGGAGTGGCAAGGCCGGTAAGGCACCAGCAGGGAGTCATTCATGAAGATCGGCCTGGGATTCGCCAACACACTGTCGTTCTGCGACGCCGACGGTGTGGGACTGCTGGCCGAACACGGCGAGGCGGCCGGGATCGAGTCGGCCTGGACCATCGAGCATGTCATCTACCCCGACGGCTACGAGTCGAGCTACCCGTACTCGGGCGACGGCAAGATGCCGGCCCGCCCCCACACGCCCATGCCCGATCCACTCATCTGGTTGGCCTTCCTCGCCGCCCGCACCACCTCCATGCGCCTGGCCACCGGCATCTTGATCCTCCCGCAACGCAACCCGGTGGTGCTGGCCAAGGAGGTGGCCACCCTCGATCACCTCTCCGGGGGTCGGGTGGAGCTCGGTATCGGGGTGGGCTGGCTCCAAGAGGAGTTCGACGCACTCGGTGTGCCATGGGAGCGGCGCGGCGCCCGCACCGACGATTACGTGGCGGCCATGCGCACCCTCTGGAGCGGCGACAGCGTTGCCCACTCCAGCGACTTCACCAACTTCGAAGGGGTGAGCTCGAACCCCAAACCCGTCTCCGGATCGGTCCCCATCGTCATCGGCGGCCACTCCGAGATCGCCGCCCGCCGAGCCGGCCGGCTGGGTGACGGGTTCTTTCCCGCGGGCGGCGATCTCCCGATGCTCATCGACATCGTCCGCCAGACCGCCGCCGACCACGATCGCGACCCAGAGGCCATCGAGATCACCACCGGGGGCGAGAAGTTGTTGGGTGACGACCCGGTGGGAGGCGCGGAAGAGCTGCGCTCCGCCGGTGTCGACCGGGCCATCGTGCCCTCGTTGTTGTTCATGAAGGACGCGGCAGCCGCCCTGGCCGAGTTCGGCGAGCGGGTGGTTGCGCCCACCGCCGACGTCTGACGCCGTGCCCGACGCGTTTCAGAACGGCACCATCGGGAGCCTTCACGACCTGGTCGATCGACCCATCGAGGAGCTCGAAGGCCAGCTGACCACCTGGAACGCCACGACACCGATCGCGCTGGTCATCCCGAGCCTGTTCTCCGAACTGGAGGGGACCGCGCTACCGGCCATCCTCGACGAAGTCGCCGCCGCCCCCTACCTGTCGGAGGTGATCATCGGACTGGACCAAGCCGACGCCGACCAGTTCCGCGCCGCCAGGAAGTTCTTCGATCGATTGCCCCAGCCGCACCGCGTCATCTGGCAGGACGGCCCCCGGCTGCAGGCCATCCACCGCGAGCTCGACGACGTGGGCCTGGCCCCGGCCGAACCGGGGAAGGGCCGAAACGTCTGGTACTGCCTCGGGTACCTCTTGGCCACCGATCGAGCCCGCACGGTGGCGCTCCACGACGCCGACATCTTGACCTACGACCGACGCATGCTGGCCCGGTTGATCTACCCCGTGGCCCACCCCGACTTCGGATACGAGTTCGCCAAGGCCTACTACTTCCGAGCCGACGACGACCGGCTCAACGGCCGGGTCTCGCGACTGCTGGTCACCCCGCTGCTGCGCGCGCTCCAGAAGACGGTCGGCCCGGTCGACTACCTCGATTTCCTCGAGAGCTTCCGTTACCCGTTGGCCGGAGAGTTCTCGATGACCGCCGATGTCATGCCCACCATTCGGATCCCGAGCGACTGGGGCATCGAGATCAGCGTGCTCTCGGAGATCCACCGCTGCTACCCGTCCGAGCGCGTCTGTCAGGTCGATATCGGCGGACCGTACGACCACAAACACCAAACCCTGTCGGCCGAGGACCCAGAGGCCGGACTGGCCCGCATGGCCACCGATGTGGCGCAGGCCATCCTCGGCAAACTCTTCACCGACGGCGTGGTGCTGTCACCCGCGGTCATGTCCACCATCGAGGCCTCGTACCGGCGATCGGCGCGGCGCCTGGTCGGCCACTACGAGAACGATGCTCGTTTCAACGGCTACTCGTTCGATCGGGCCGCCGAAGAGGAGGCGGTGTCCGTGTTCGCCGCGGCTCTGGAGCGGGCCACCCATACGGTGCTCGACGAGTGGGACCGGACCCACTTCATCCCCAACTGGGCCCGGGTGGTGAGCTCACACCCCGAGACCCTTGGCCGCCTGGCCGCAGCCATCGACGCCGACAACGAGTAACCCACAGCGCCGCCGGGTCAGCCGGTAGTGGTGGTCGTCGCGGCGCCTTCGGGTTCGGTGGTCGACGTCGGCGGCGCCTCGGTCGTAGTGGTCGGACTCGTCGTGGTGGTCGACGTCGGCGGCGCCTCGGTCGTGGTGGTTGTACTCGTCGTGGTGGTGGGTGGAGGGGGCGGAGGTGGCGGTGGCGGTGCCGTCCAGTCGGGGAAGTCGAGCCGGTGGGCGAACGCGGCTCGTACTCAGCCGTTCTCGTAGCCGACGCCGGCGCCGAACCAGCCGTGGTAGCTCATCCAGACCTCGCCGTTGGGTGACTCCCAAATCGACGGGCCGCCGAATCCCACACCGTCGCCCCGGTTGCCCATGTACGGCGTGGTGGTCGAGCGGTAACACGGCCCCTGAATACCCTCACAGACGGCGTGGCCGATGGCGTAGAAGTGGGTGTGCCACCAATTGCCGGAATAGAAGAGGTGGTAACGGCCGCCCTTCTTGACCATGGTGGGACCTTCGATGAGGCCCGCCTCCCATGCGGCGCCGGCCACCAGCAGTTCGGCCGGCCCCCCGATCAGTCCGAGGCCGTCGCCGGTGAGCCGTTGACTCCAGAGCCGGGTGGCCAGTCCGCAGCAGTTCCCGTCGGTCTTGTAGATGAGGTAGCGGGCGGCCGCGTCGTCGGTGAACAGGTAGGGGTCGATGCTGCCACCGCGGTCGGTCTGGCACACCAGTGGATTGCCGAGGGCGGCATAGGGGCCGTTGGGTGCCGCGGCGGTGGCCACGCCGATGCAGAAGCGCCCGGTGGAGGTGTTGCGGCCCGAGAAGTAGAGGTTGAACCGGTTGCCCACCTGGTGCACCGACGGCGCCCAGGTGGTGCCGCCGGACTGGTTGGCCCATCCCGGCAGCGAGGGCATTGCGTCGCCGCCGTACTGCCAGGTGGAGAGGTCGGTCGAGAAGTAGAGGGGGACGTTGGCCAGGCTGGTGTTGGTGGAGAACAGGTAGTACGTGCCGCCCACCACCAAGATGTCGGGATCGGCCGCGTCCTTGGGGAGGTGCAGGCCACCGGGGCCGAGTGACGGCCGGCGCATGTCGAGCCAGGCCGGGGGTGAGGGCAGTGCGGCAGGCGGCGGCGGGGCCGCCGATTCGGTGGGGCGCTGGACCTCGGACGGTTCGGCGTCGACGTCGTCTTCGATCACCACCCCTTCGGGTGGTGGCCCGTAGATGATCGGTGTGGTGGCGACGGAGCGGCCGACGGTGACCGTGGGGGCCGCCGTGACGGTGGTGCTCGACGATGGCGCGTCGGTGGTGGTCGAGGAGCTCGACGAGGTGGCGGTGTTGGTGCGCACCTGGTCGGCTGCCGGCGCGGGTTCGGTGTCACTGTCCATCGCCAGGGCGAGGAGGGCGACGAGGCCGACGACGGCCACCGAGATGATGAGGATCCGCTTCATGAACCGCCCTCCATCATCTCGCACCGCCTGGCCGATTCCACATCGGGTCGCCGCACAACGGCGTCAGGAGCCACCACATTGTTCGGTCTGGTAGACGCCGATGGCCTTTTCGCCGGCCGCCGCCTGGGGACCCATCTCGTCAGCCTCGGCCAACAGCCCGGCAAGGGTGGCCTGCCCCGACTCCACGCCACCGATACCGTCGGCGATCAGCTGGGATCGAAAACGAACCGGTGCCGCGCTCATGGTGAGCGCCGGCTCAACCTCGAGGAGCTGGTCGAGGATCCGCACCTCGGCGCGGGACTGCTCGGCCAGAATGGCCAGACGCTGGACATCGTCGTCTTGGCCCAGGAGGCGCACGTAGGCATCACCCTGCACGGCCCGGAGCTCGCCGATGACGGCACACGGGGTGGGAACCTCGCGAGCGACGGCGGGAGCCACCACCGCCTTGGCCGCGAGCGTGTCGGTGCTGGCCGCGAACTCGTGGGTGTACAGCCACAACCCGGCGAACACCACCAGGGCCAACAAGGCCACGAAGGCGATGGGACGGCTGCTCTTTTCTTCTTCGACCTCGGTGGTGATGACACTCTGCTCGGCGGGAGGCGTGATGCCCCAGGCCTCCGCTTCGACGCGTTGCCACCGCTTCATCTCTTCGTCGGCCGCGAACAAGCCGTCGGACGCGTTGGGAGCAACCGAGTTCATCGATATACCCGTCGGCGCCCGTGCTCCGATCTTGACCCAACTAGGCCTCCAGACCCACTCACCGCCCAACTGCCGCAAAGTGGCGTGATTTCGTCCGAACTACTGCAATCAACTCACGCTGTATCCACCACACCGTCGCACCCCGACAGACCGCGGTGTGGGGCCAGTCACCCACCCGAACTGATTCGATCAAACCCGAAACGGCACCCAACCAAGGGGCCGACGGAGGAGGCCCCGGCTCCGCGCCTCCGGCGCAGCGCGGTATCCACCGCACCGCTCGATCGCACAAGTCAGCTGTGGGGGGCCTGTCACCCAACCGGCATGACTCGATCAAACCAGAAACGGCACCGAACCAAGGGAGCGAGGGACGAGCGACCGGGTCAGCGCCTCCGGCGCAGCCCCGTCAGGAGCGCCGCATCAACCCAAACACCGAGACATCGCTGGACCGGCAGCCGCCAACTGTGGCCACGCCGACACAGCGGAGCGAGTAGGGGGAGGGAAGCGGGAAACACTGTGCCAGACATCACACCAACGTTGCTTGCAATAGTTAGCACCTGCTGCATATAGTGAGCGCACCCCCTGAAGTTCTCCAAGGAGACCCCTGATGCCCACCCCCGTCAAAGATGCCGCTTACACAATCGTCGGCCTCAACGCCATCGCTCTCGAACAGCTGGGCGATGCAGTGTCCGAAGCCGCCGATGATGTGAACGAGCGCTTCGGCCTCGAAGAGCGCTTCGACGGCGTTCGCCCCGATCTCAGCCGCCTCGACAGCTTGTCCGACGACGTCAACGAGCGTCTCAGCTCGCTGCCCGGCGAGATCGACGAGCGGATCTCGGACTTCAATTCCGACCTCAGCGAGCGCTGGGAATCGATGCGCAAAGAGTTCGACGCCCAGATCAAGCTGGCCAAGAAGACCGCCACCGCCAACACCAAGGATTTCCGGGCCAAGGTCGACCCGGCTGCCGAGAAGTTCGAAGCCCGTCTGCCCCTGCAGATCGCTCGTCCCCTCGAGGCCGGCCGTGTCGCCACCTGGGACTTCTTCGGAGCCAAGGCCCCGGTGAAGAAGACCACCGCCAAGAAGACCACGGCGAAGAAGAGCACGGCCAAAAAGGCCACCGCCAAGAAGACCACGGCGAAGAAGACCGCCGCCAAGAAGACCACCACCAAAAAGGTGGCTGCCAAGGCCTGATGGCCGCCGCAACGGTTCCCCCCCATCCGAGGCGGGTCGGTCGATCGGACGCCCCCCGACCGCTCGACCGGCTCGCCCGGAAGTGTCGTCGCCACCAGCTCCCCCCGGCTGGTGGCGCGGCGCGTTTTCACCCCCGCCTCCCGAACGAGTGTCGACCATGAGTACCGAACCCCGCTGGCAGAGCCTGGGCGCCTTCATCCGCGATCAGCGTGAGAACGCCGAGCTCTCGCTCCGCAAGATGGCCGACCTGACCGGGGTGTCCAACCCCTACCTCAGCCAGATCGAACGCGGACTGCGCAAACCGTCGGCCGAGATACTCCAGCAGATCGCCAAGGCCCTCGAGATCTCGGCCGAAGGCCTGTACGTGCGGGCCGGTTGGCTCGACGAAGAATCCACGGGCACCAGCGATCGACCCCAGGTCATCGCCGCGGTCAACGCCGACCCCGCCCTCACCGACGACCAACGGCGCACGATCATCCACATCTACGAGTCGTTCATCGACGAATAGCCGTCGGGCCCACGTTGTGAGTGGGCCTCAGCTCTGTGAAGCTGGCGATAGAGGGAATCCGATCGTGCGGCGGCCGTGGTCATGACCGCCGTCGGCGTCTCCCACGACCAGTCGATCCATGCAGCCGGGGAACACCCGTTGTTCCCACCGGCGTCACCAGCTGAGAGAGCCACCATGAGCACACTCGTCTACGGAGAAAGCGATCTGCTCCGCGACCATCCCTACGCGGCCCCGCACGTGGTCGACGGCCGGCGCATGCACGGCGGGTTCCTGGCCGATGGCACCTACCAACCACCACGTGCGCTGGTCCGCGAGCCGGCCCTCGAGGCCTGGACCGAAGCACTGCGGGCGCGGGGCGGCGAGCTGTTCGAGGCCCATGCCTCGCTGCTCGACGGGGCCCGGCTCCCCAATACCGAACAGTCACGGGTGCTGCTCCGCCACGGCCTGGGTCAGACGTTCTGGAACAGCCTCACCATCACCGGCAAGATCGAAGCCAAGGGCCGCCTCCTGGCCGAGATGACCTTTCCCGAACTGGCGCCGTTCATCATCGAGGACATCAGCGAGATGGCCATCGGCCACCTCAACAAGGGCTTGCTCCTCGCCCACGGCATCGACGAAGGCGGCGAACCCGACCTCGGTATCGGTGGGCACGACGAGATGTGGTTCGTGGCCCGCGACCTCGCCTTCGGGGCCGGCGCCTATCCCGACGTCGACCCGCCCGAGAACATCGGTCGTGAAGAGGAAGGCCGACGGTTCGCGCCCGAGGTTCCCGAGGCCGTCGAGGGGTTGCTGTCGTTCCTGATGAACCTGCTCATCATCGAGTTCCGGGCCGAGATCGGCTTCGCCGAGTCCCAGGCTCTACTTCGCACTGACGATCTGTTCGTCGATCGCCGGGCCCAGGCCGAAGAGGCAGCCGAGATCATCGGCCGCATCCGGATCGACGAAGCCATCCACGTGTCATCGTTGCGGCTCTATCTGGGCGAACTGCGCTCGGTCACCTTCGAGACGGTCGACGGCGGCACCATCAGTGGCGCCGAGGTCACCGATCGCTTCTGGGACGGCTTGGTCCATTGGGCCACCGTCGAACAACCGGCGCTGATGGCCGAGCAGAACCGCCAGATGGTGGAAGGGCGCATCAACGAACACCCCGACGCCGGGATGGTGCTGGCCGAATTCCACGCCGCCGCCTGAGGCGCGGCGGAGGGGTCAACCGCCGTAGTTCATTCGGGTGTCCTCCATACGGAGGACTTCGGTGTCTTCGTCGGCCTGGAAGCCGCAGTCGACGATCTCGCCGACGAAGAACGAGTGTTCACCGAACACCAACGTCTCGCGGACCTCGCAGTCGAGGTAGGCCGGCGCTTGGTCGAGTATCGGAGCACCGGTGACCCCGTCGTGGAATGCGAATCCGTTCAGGGTGCGCTCGTCGAGGTCGACGTCGACCGGCTTGGTGAACTTACGCACGATGGCCCGATCGTCGCGGGCCACGGTGCACAAACTGAACACCCCACCGTCGCTGATGAGCTCGTGGGTGAGGGCCGGCTTTTCCACGCCGATGCCCACCAGCTTGGGATCGAACGACAGCTGGGTGGCCCAGTTGAGGGTCATGCCGTTGCGCCGCTCGCCGGCCCGGCTGCCCACGATGTAGAGCCCGTAGGGCAGGCTCCACAACACCCGTCGGCGGAGCTTGTCGTAGTGGTCTCGATCCTCGTCGGATTCGATACCTGCCGGATACGGACCAATCGGGTCGGTGCCTCCAGGAGCTGCCATCGCCGTAGCGTGACAGGAGATGCACAACCAGAGCCAGCCCACCGCCCTCACCGAACTGGCGGTACAACGCGTCACCTCTGACGCGCCCTACCGCCAGAACCACACCACCGGCGAACTGGCGGTACAACGCGTCACATCTGACGCGCCCTACCGCCAGAACGACATGGCCACGTGACCATGATCGTCACCAACAACCCTGCGGCCACCCGCTTCGAGCTCCATCACGACGACGAGCTGGTCGGGTTCGCCGACTACCACCTGCGGGACGGAGCCACTGTGGTGAGCCACGTCGAGACGTTCACCCGTTATCGGGGCCGGGGCTACGCAGCCGTGCTCATGGCCGGACTGCTCGATCACCTCCGCCGCGACGGCGGCACCATCGTGCCGGTGTGCTCGTACGCGGTCAGCTACCTACGGGACAACCCCGACCAGCACGATCTGCTGGCCTGAAGCCGATGACGGTCAGGCCTGCTTGGGATCGGGCACCCCGGGGCGGGTGCCTTCGTGATGTTCGACGAACTCGATGAGGTAGCCGTCGAAGTCCTTGACGAAGGCCACCGTGACCGGCCACCGATCGAGTTTGGTCGGCTCCTGCACTGATTCACAGCCCGCGGCCATGGCCCGGTCGTACACCCGCCGGCAGTCGGATGTGTTGATGTAGATCTTCCACATGGCCGAGCCCATGTCGATTGGGCCCTCGTGATCGAGGTGCTGGGCCAGCTGGAGGCGCGATCCGCCCTGTTCGGCCTGGCGCACGGCTTCGAGAACGCCGGGGATCTCGGTGCGGTGTTGCAGGGGCAGCTCGACCACGCCCTCCCAGAATTCGAGCGCTCGGTCGATGTCACTCACGTTGATGCAGTACTGGCCGAGAATCTGGGTCATCGAATGGTCCTCCGAGCGATAGGCCCGCATCGTGCCACACCACGGCGGGTCCACGCCGTTCGCACCGCCCACCAACGAAGCTGCCCGCCAACGCCGCGGGAATCGTTCGAGCTCCTCGACCGGGGACTACCCTCGGCGGCGACAGCCGAACCGTCCGGGGGGACACGTGGCGGAGAAGTCGACGTCAGAACAACAGTCGCTGAAAGCCGCCGCCGCGTCGGGCACGGTCCTGAGTCACTGGGCCGACCGGCAGCCCCATTCGATGGCCATCGTGAGCGAACACGGTGACCGCACCTTTGCCGAGCTCGACGCCGAAGCCAACCGGCTGGTTCGGGCCCTGCGCCGCAGTGGGCTACGAGCAGGAGACGGGGTCGCCGCCATGATCTCCAATCGGGCCGAGTTCGCCGCCGTCCTGGCTGCCGCGCAGCGAGCCGGCCTGCGATTCACCCCCGTCAATTGGCATCTCACCGCTGACGAGGCGGCCTACATCGTCGACGACTCCGAAGCTGCTGCGTTCGTGGCCGACGCCCGCTTCGCCGCGGTCGCCGCCGCGGCTGCTCGCAACACCAGTGCCGCCTCGACCCGGCTGGCGGTGGCCGGGCCCATCGAGGGGTTCGACGACTACGACGACGCCCTCGCCGCAGAGCTCGACGACGCCATCGACGATCCCGAGGTGGGCACGACGATGCTGTACACCTCGGGCACCACCGGTCGCCCCAAAGGGGTCCACCGCAACCGGGCAGCCGCGGCCGCCGCCGCCGCCCTGGCCGTGCGGAACCGGTGGGCTCTACCCCCGCTCGACTATCAACCGGGCGAGTCGATGCATCTCTGCACCGGCCCCGCCTACCACGCCGCGCCGCTGGCCTTCTCTCTCGCCGGCCCACTGACCGCGGGGGTGGGTGTGGTGCTGATGGATGGCTGGTCGGCCCACGACACGCTGCGACTGATCGAGACCCACGCAGTGACCCATTCACACATGGTGCCCACCATGTTCCACCGGATGCTCTCGTTGCCCGACACCAACCGGGACCGATTCGATCTGTCCAGCCTGCGGTACGTGTGGCACGGGGCCGCCCCGTGCCCCGTCACGGTGAAACAGGCCATCATCGAATGGTGGGGACCGGTCCTGCTGGAGTACTACGCGGCCACCGAAGGCACCGGCACCTGGGTGGCCAGTGAGGAGTGGCTCACCAAACCGGGGACGGTCGGCCGGGTTCCGGTCGAGGGCCACATCCGGATACTCGACGACGACGGCAACGACCTCGAGCCGGGCCAGACCGGAACCATCTACCTCCGGGCCGCCGAGGGAGGTCGATTCGAGTACTTCAAGGACCCCACCAAGACGGCCAGCAGCTATCGCGACGACTACTTCACGCTGGGCGACGTCGGCTTTCTCGACGCCGACGACTACCTGTACCTCACCGACCGCAGCGCCAACCTGATCATCTCGGGCGGCGTCAACATCTACCCGGCCGAAATCGAAGCCGAGCTCCTCGACCACGAGGCGGTGGGTGATGTCGGGGTGATCGGCGTTCCCGACGCGGACTGGGGCGAATCGGTGCTGGCCGTGGTCGAGCTGCGGCCAGAGGTCGTGGCCTCCGATGAATTGGCCGACGAACTGGTCGAACATTGCCGCAGCCGTCTGGCCCACTACAAGTGCCCGCGGTCGGTGGACTTCGTCGATCAGCTACCCCGGGCCGACAACGGCAAGCTCTACAAACGCCGACTGCGTGAGCAGTATCGGGAGCAGGCCTCGACCGCGGGTGACACTCCATGACCGGCATCTGCGAGGGACGGGTGGCCATCGTGACCGGGGCCGGGCGCGGCATCGGACGAGCCCACGCCCTGGAGCTGGCCCGCCAAGGTGCAACGGTGGTGGTCAACGATGTCGGGGCGTCGGTCGACGGCGGCGACGGCACCGACCCCGGCCCGGCCCAGAAGGTGGTCGACGAGATCCGATCCCAAGGCGGTGAGGCCACGGCCAACACCGCCGACGTGGCCGACTTCGGGGCGGCGCGCGATCTCATCGAGGGAGCGGTGGCCACTCACGGGCGCCTCGATGTCCTCATCAACAACGCCGGCATCCTGCGCGACCGGATGCTCTTCAACATGAGCGAAGCCGAATGGGACGACGTCATCCGGGTGCATCTCAAAGGTACGTTCGGCCCGATGCGCTGGGCGGCCGACTACTGGCGCCGGCAAACCAAGGACGACCACCCGGTCGACGCTCGCATCATCAACACATCGTCCACCTCGGGCATCTTCGCCAATCCCGGCCAGGCCAACTACGGCGCGGCCAAGTCCGGAATCGCCAGCCTGTCGATCATCGCCGCCAAGGAGTTGGGTCGATACGGAGTCACCGTGAACGCCATCGCTCCAGGGGCTCGCACCCGTATGACCGAGAACCTGGGCGGAACGCTGTCGAAACTGCCGGCCGAGGGTGAGTTCGATGCCGGTGCCCCGGAGAACGTGGCGCCGTTGGTGTGTTGGCTGGCCAGCGATCAGTCAGCCGCGATCACCGGCCAAGTGTTCCTGGTGGGAGCCGGCCGCATCGGAGTAGCCCGCAACTGGGAACGGGGTGCCGGCATCGACAACGAAGCCCGGTGGGATCCGGCACAGCTGGGCACGGTGGTGCCCGACCTGGTTGCTCGCACCGACCAAGGATGACGACGAGGCCACCGTTCGCTGGTGCCGGCGTGGTCGCGCCGGCTCGGCGGAGTACCTCTCGAACCCGGCACCCCGGTATCGTGCGGCGATGAACCGGAGAAGCCCACTCGCCCAGATCGGTGTTTTCATCCTGGTGCTCATCGGGCTGAACGTGCTCTTTCGGGTCTTGGGGCTGCAGATCCAGATCTCGATCATCGGCAGCCTGGTCCTCACCGTCGTGGTCGGCGGCATCATGGCCGCCACCAATCGCTGACCTCTCTGGCCGGCTCCGCCCCCAGCGCGCGGGCCGAGGCGACAGCGTGCGCTTGGGCGTGTCAACCTCGCCGGTAATCAGGCCGACCGAAGAGGACACCCGATGCCCATCGCCATCTCCGAGGACCATCTGACGCTGGCCGAAACGGCACGCCAGTTGCTCGACCAGCGGGGGGCCAGGGGTGCATCCCGAGCCCTGCTCGACGCCCCCGACGAAACCCTTCCCGAGTTCTGGTCCGAGATGGCCGGCCTGGGCTGGATGGGCCTGCACCTGCCCGAAGCACTCGGCGGTTCGGGGTTCGGTCTCGAGGAGCTGGTGGTCGTGGTCGAAGAACTGGGTCGCGCGGTGGCGCCCGGCCCCTTCTCCCCCACGGTGATCGCCAGCGCGGTGCTGGCCGCCTGCGCCGACGACGACACGAAGCAGCAGTACGTGCCTGCGCTCGCCGACGGTTCGCTGGTCGCCGGGCTGGCTCTCGATGCCGACGTGACGCTCGACGGTGCCACCCTCTCGGGCACCGCCGATGCGGTGCTGTCGGGCGGGCTGGCCGGACTCGTACTGGTGGCAGCAGGCGACGACGTCGCGGTAGTGGAGACGCAGGGCGTCGACGTCGAGGTCCCCACCAACATGGACCCGACCCGGCGGTCGGCGCGGCTCACCTTCGACGCGGCTCCGGCGACAGTGCTGACGGGCGCCCGCGCCTCGATGGTCAATCTGGCCCGTTTGATCCTGTCGGCTGAAGCCGTGGGCGTCGCCGCCGAATGCACCGAGCTGGCCGCCGCGTACGCGAAGGAACGCGAACAGTTCGGGCGGGTGATCGCCACCTTCCAGGCGGTCAAACACCACTGCGCCAACATGGCGGTGGCCACCGAGCTGGCCACCGGCGCCGTGTGGGACGCCAGTCGGGCGGCGGCAACCGGCGGCGACCAGTTCAGCTACGCCACCGCGCTGGCCGCAACGCTGGCCGCCCCGGCCGCCGACCTGTGCGCCAACCTCAACACCCAGGTGCACGGCGGCATCGCCATCACCTGGGAGTCCGACGCCCACCTGTACATGCGGCGGGCGACCGCTCTGCTCGGCTATATCGATGCACCCGCAGCCGCGGCCGATCTGACCGACCACCTCCGGGGCGGGGTCACCCGTGACAAGGCGATCGAACTACCGGCCGAAGCCGAGGCCATCCGCGATCAGGTGCGGGCCTTCGTCGGCGAGCTGCAAGGCCTGGCCGGCGATGAGCGGCTCGAGCGATTGATCGATAGCGGCTACGCGATGCCGCACTGGCCCGAGCCGTACGGCCGCAACGCCGCCGCGGTCGAACAACTGGTGATCGAGGAGGAGTTCGCGGCCGGTGAGATCGAACGACCCAGCCTGGGTATCACCGCCTGGAACATCTTGACGATCATCCAGTACGCCGATCAGGACCAGCTCGACCGGTGGGTACTGCCCGCCATGCGGCGAGACGTCATCTGGTGCCAGCTGTTCAGCGAACCCGACGCCGGCTCCGACGCCGCCGGCATCACCACCAAGGGCACCCGAGTCGATGGCGGCTGGCTGGTCAATGGTCAGAAGGTGTGGACCTCGGGGGCACACGTCGCCGGTCAGGGATTCGCAACCGTTCGCACCGACCCCGACGTCCCCAAACACGACGGCATCACGATGATGGTCATCGACATGCACGCCGATGGTGTCGAGGTCCGCCCCCTCAAGATGACCAACGGCGGCTCCGAGTTCAACGAGGTCTTCTTCAACGACGTGTTCGTACCCGACGACGATGTGGTGGGACCGGTCGACGGCGGCTGGACGGTGGCCCGGTCGACCTTGGGCAACGAAAGCGTGAGCATCGGCGGCGACACCTCCAACATCGCCATGCCGTCATCGGTGCTGCTCGGTCTGTTCGATGCCCATCCCGATCGGCTCGACGGCGGCGCCGCCCGCCTGGGCCGCTACGTCGCCGATCTGGCGGCCATCGGCCTGCTCAACCTGCGCTCGGCCCACCGGGCGGTGGCCGGCGGCGAACCGGGCCCGGAAGGCGCCATGACCAAGCTGGCCCTTTCCGAGCTGGGTCATGATGCGGCCGCCATCAGCAGCGAGCTCAACGGACCCGACTCGCTCTACATGGACGGATCCGGTCTGGTGAGCAACTCGATGGTGCTGATGCATCGCGGCATCTCCATCGCCGGCGGCACCTCGGAGATCAAACGCAACCAGATCGGCGAACGCATCCTGGGCCTGCCCCGCGACCCGCTGGTGAGCTGACCGACGGATTCGCCCGGTTCACATGGGCGAGAGCCGGAAGACCCGGATGTTGCGATCGGTGCGGGTGAGGTAGGTGCGCATTTGCGGGATGGCCTCCTCGATTCGAGGCCAATACTCCGCCTTGTCGTCGTCGGCCAACACCGTGGCCTCCACCGTCTGCACCTGTCCCCGCAGCTGGATGGTGGCCGTTTCGGCGGCCTCGAGGTTGTAGCGCCACGCCGGATGTCGCTCCTGGCCCATGGCGCTGGCCACCACCAGGTAGTCGTCACCGTCGGCGACATAGGCCAGTTGCACGGTGCGGGGTTCGCCGGAGTGGCGGCCGGGCACGGTGAGCGCCAGCATCGGCAACGTCGGACGACCCGTCGAGGTGAACCGGCCCTTGGTGGCTTTGAAGATCAGCGGATCCAGCCGTGAGGCCACGTGCTTCACCAACCACGACCCCACGGTCGTCGCCGAGAAACGATTGACCACGTCGTCGTAGCGGCTCATGGCGGTCAGCGTAGATCAGCGCCATCGTCACCCCGATCGGGCCTCCTGCCGGGTGACCGAGATGGCAGTCGGTTCCGGTTACTCCACGATTCCGTTCTGGCGCAGCGCGGCGATCTCGCCGGCCATGCCGAGCTCGGTGAGGATCTCGTCGGTGTGTTGGCCGAGCGCAGGTGAGTCGCCGGTGAGCGCGGCCGGGGTCTGGGCGAACAGGGCCGGATGCCGGGGCAACCGGGTTCGGCCCACCACCTGATGGTCGGCCTCCACGAACAACCCCATGGCCACGGCATGCGGGTCGCGGGTGAGCTGGTCGGGGGTGAGGATCATGGAGAACGGCACCCGCTGCTCTTCGAAACGTTCGGCCGCCTCGGCCATGGTGAGGTTGGCGGCCATGGCGTAACACATGTCCATGATCGGCGTGAGCACGTCGCGGTTCTTGATGCGTTCGGCCACCGTGGCGATACGAGGATCGTCGTAGCCGTCGACCGCCAAGGCCTTGCACATTCCTGAGAAGTCGTGGTCGGACGTGGGGGTGACGATGCCCCACCCGTCACTGAACGCCATGGGTCGGAAGCCGGCCACGAAGCTCGAGTTCTCGGTGTTGTCGGAATCGACGAGCACCTCGTTGGCGGCCGCATCGGCCCACAGGAACGACACGACCGCATCGGTCATCGACAGCTCGACGTGTTGTCCACCCCTGCCCATCGCCCGGGCGAACAGCGCAGCGGTGATGGCCTGGCTGGCGAAGAGGGCGGTGACCTTGTCGGCACCGGTCTGACGGAGAAACGTCGGCACCCCGTCGTCGGGGTCGGCCTGGTTGGCGGCGAACCCGGCGTAGGCCTGGATGACGGTGTCGTAGGCGCTGCGGTCGCGATAGGGCCCCACCCCGCCGAACCCGGACAGCGACGCGTAGACCACGTCGGGGTTGCGAGCCTTCACGGCCTCGTAGCCGAGACCCAGGCGGTCCATGACCCCCGGGCGGAAGTTCTGGATCACCACATCGGCCTCGGCGGCCAGGTCGGCGACAATGGCCAGGCCCTCGGGGGTCTGCATGTCGACGGCGATGGAGCGTTTGCCCCGGTTGCACACCAGATACAGCGAGCTCATGCCGTTGACCGCCACACCGACGAACCGGGCGATGTCGCCGATTCCCGGCCGCTCGACCTTCACCACGTCGGCGCCCTGGTCGGCGAGCAGCGCGGCGGCATAAGGACCGGTGAGGGCGATCGAGATGTCGAGGACCCGCACTCCGTCCATCGGTCCCGTGGTCATGGCGAGTCTCAGTCCTCGAACTCGGGCGGGCGGCCTTCTTTGCGGGCGCGAACCGCTTCCTGGAAGTTGTTGGTGGTCAGCCGCACGAACAGTTGGGTGTGGGTTTCCATCTCGATGGCCGCCCGCAGGCTGCCCATCTCGAGACCGGCCCACATCGTTCGTTTGGTGAGGGCGGTGCCCTGCGAGCTCCAGCCGTTGATCTGGTCGGCCAGGTCGAGCGCCTCGGTGAGCAGGTCGTCGTCGGACACCACTCGTGAGACGAGTCCGATCCCGGCGGCCTCGTAGGCATCGATGTCGCGGCCCGACAGCATCAACTCGAACGCCCGCGACGATCCGATCGCTCGGGGCAACAGGAAACTCAACCCCAACTCGGTGGCGGTGAGTCCGTTGTTGATCCCGGCGGCACGGAAGTAGGCCGACTCGCCGGCGATGCGGATGTCGGCACCGAGCGTGAGACACATGCCGCCGCCGATGGCCGCCCCGTTGATCGCACAGATCACCGGTTGGGGCATGCGCTGCATCGCCGGGACCAGATCGGCGAGCACCGACATGGCCTTTGTGGCGATGCGGGTAAGGGTGAGCCCATCGAT
Organism: Acidimicrobiales bacterium; assembly: GCA_051011595.1. GTDB lineage: Bacteria > Actinomycetota > Acidimicrobiia > Acidimicrobiales > SHLQ01 > JAOUEE01. The sequence continues at coordinate 932 of JBPCTQ010000355.1, read as the reverse complement.
GTTGGGCGGCGGACCACCGTCGGGGCTGGTGTCGGCGCCGGAGCAGAAGCCGCGTCCGGTACCGGTGAGCACCACACACGTGGTGTCGTTGTCGGCTCCGACGGTCTCGAACGCGTCGTGCAGCGGCACCATCAGCTCGAAGGCCATCGAGTTCATGCGCTCGGGCCGATTGAGGGTGATGACCGTGGTGTTGGGCCGAGGTTTGTCGATGAGAATGAGATCGTCGCGGTCGGTGCCCATGGTGTGAGGCATACTAGCGGATATGTCTCGTACGGTCTGGCAGCGACACGGGAGTGAGGCCGTCGCGGTCGACGAGTTGCTCGACGCCGCGGGGCGGGCCTTCGCCGAGCTCGGGGTGGCCAAGGCGACCATGATCGACGTGTGCCGGTACGCCGGTTGCTCCCGGGCCACCCTGTACCGCTACTTCCCCAACCAAGCCGCGCTGCATCATGCCTTCGTCAACCGGGCCGCGTTGCAGATCGCCGCACGAATGGCCCAGGCCCGCGATACCGGCGGCGGGCCCAAGACCATGGCCGACCGGATCATCGGCGGCATCCAGGCCGTCCGTTCCGATCCCCTGCTGGCAGTGTGGTTCCGCCCCGAGAACGTGTCGGTCCCGATGGCGCTCAGCCAGGACTCCGAATTGCTGGCCCACATGGGTGCGGCCTTCGTCGGAGAGCTCAGCTCGGCGACGAGCACGCGCGAAGCCGAGCGACGCGGCGGATGGCTGCTGCGCTGCATCGTTGCCTTGTTGGCCATGCCGGCGGCCGACGAAGTAGCCGAACGCCACATGATCGAGGCGTTCGTACTGCCTGTTCTGATCGACGACCTCACCCCCCGGAGGGCCAGCGCATGACCATCAACGACACCCGTCCCGACCTCAATGCGATCGATCTCACCGATGCCGCGGTCTGGGAACGCGGCGCACCCCA
>JBPCTQ010000354.1:0-2556 GCA_051011595.1 Acidimicrobiales bacterium | reverse complement strand
CCCAGAAGGTCACTCCGCCGGGCACGGCGCGTGCCGATTGGATCATCGCCGCCGAGCTGGCGGCCCACCTCGGCGGCGATCTCGGACTCGAGGCGCTCGACGACATCTGGTCGGAGCTGGCGGTGCTGTCGCCGGTGCACACCGACGTCGACCCGGCCGCGGCGGTCGACCGCGACGGCGTGTTGGTGACCGGCACGCTCGATCGCGATGGCGCCGAGCCTCTCGAGACACCGTCGCTCGACGCCTATGCGCTGCGTCTGATCTCGACCCGGGCCATGTACGACCAGGGCACCACGCTGGGGGCCAGCTCGTCGAGCGCCGGGCTGCACCGTTCGCCGTCGGTTGCCCTCAATCCGGTCGACTTCGAGAGGCTCGGTGTCGCCGAAGGAGACGTCGTGGCCGTCACGTCGGCCCGCGCCACGCTGCGGCTGCCAGCCCGGGCCGATGTCGGTGTGCCCCGTGGGTGCGCAGCCACCGTGAGCCACCTCGATCTCAGCGATGCCTACGATCTGATCGACATCACCAGTCCCGTCACCGACGTCAGGGTGGAGCGGATCTCATGATCCTGGGCCTCGATCCGCTGTTCTTCGACGACGCGTGGGTGGCCGAGCTGTTGATCACGCTGGTGAAGGTGGTCATCGCCTTCGTCCTGCTGCTGGTGGCCGTGATGTTGATGATCTGGTTCGAACGCAAGGTCGTCAGCGACATGCACAACCGGATCGGCCCCAACGTGGCCGGTCCGTGGGGCATCCTCCAGACCCTGGCCGACGGCATCAAGCTGTTCTTCAAAGAAGACCTGGTGCCCGACCGGAGCGACCGGATGGTGTTCAAGCTGGCGCCCTACCTGTCGCTGGTGCCCGCCTTCCTGGTGTTCGCCATCGTGCCCATCGGCGGCGACTTCGTGAACCGCGACGGTGTCGTCACCATCTTCGGCCACGACACCTACCTCCAGGTGGCCGACCCCCACATCGGGATCCTGTTCTTCCTGGCCATGTCGTCGCTGGCCGTCTACGGCATCATGCTGGCCGGCTGGTCATCGGGCTCGAAGTACCCGTTGCTGGGGTCGGTGCGGGCCACGGCGCAGATGGTGTCCTACGAGGCCGCCCTGGGTCTGGCCCTCGTGGCGGTGCTGTTGCAGAGCGAGTCGCTCAGCACGCACGACATCGCTCTCGGACAAGCCGCGGCCGGGCCCGAGTTGTTCGGCGCCATCCCCCTGCCCAACTGGAACCTCATCGTTACCGGTTTCATCCCGTTCGTCGTGTTCTTGATCGCCGGTACCGCCGAGCTCAATCGGCCGCCGTTCGACCTGGTCGAGGCCGAGCAGGAGCTGGTCGGTGGCTTCCACACCGAGTACAGCTCGATCCGCTTCGCCCTGTTCTTCCTGGCCGAGTTCATGAACGTGATCACGATGTCGGCCATCATCGTCACCCTGTTCCTGGGAGGGCCGGCTGGCCCGGTGCCGATCGAAAGTCTGGGCTGGCTGTTCGGCATCTTGTGGTTCTTCATCAAGCTGATGGCGTTCCTCTTCTTCTTCGTGTGGTTGCGGGCCACGCTGCCCCGTCTGCGCTACGACCAGCTGATGGATCTGGGTTGGAAGGTGCTGATCCCGTTGTCGCTGGGGTGGCTGCTGTTCCTGGCCGCCCGCAACATCGCCAATGAGTACGACTGGACCGGAGGCCAGATCGCCCTGGCCGCCGGCATCGGGGTGGGCATCCTGGTGGTCTGTGTGTCGTTGCTCCTCGGTGCCATCGCCGCCGGCGATGCCGACGAGCACGAACCGGACAGCGAAGACGAGGTCGTCTGATGGGTCTGCTCGACTACATCCGCGGCTTCCGGGTGACCTTCGACAAGATGTTCGAGGAGCGGGTCACCACCGAGTACCCCGAGGAGAAGGCGCCCAAGCCCGACCGCCTCCACGGCCGTCACGTGCTGAACCGCTACGAGGACGGCATGGAGAAGTGCATCGGCTGCGAGCTGTGCGCAGGCGTGTGCCCGGCCCGGTGCATCTATGTGCGGGGTCAGGACAATCCGCCCGACGATCCGGTCTCTCCTGGTGAGCGCTTCGGCTACATCTACGAGATCAACTACCTGCGGTGCATCCACTGCGACCTGTGCGTCGAGGCGTGCCCCACTCAGGCCATCACCGAGACCAAGCTGTTCGAGTTCTCGTTCACCAACCGCAGTGACGCCATCTACACCAAGGACGAGCTGCTCGTCGACGACGACGGCATGCCCCAGAACCTGCCTTGGGAGGACTGGCGGCCCGGTGAGGACGAAGCGACGTCGGCCTGGATGCGAGCCACGTCACCGGCCGGTGACGCCCACTATGTGGGCGAAGTGGCCTGGGCGGGCGAGCTGGGCTACGGCGTGCGGGCCCCTGAGGCGGGCCAGCACGGCGAAGATCCGGAGCCCGAACCTGGTCCCGAGCCCGAACCGGCGGCCGAGGGCGGACATCACTGATGAACGCCGAGATCCTCACCTTCGTCATCGCGGGCGCGTTCGCGGTGATCGGCGCGCTCGGTGTGGTGCTGGCCCGCAACCCGGTGCACTCGGCGC
>JBPCTQ010000353.1:0-4594 GCA_051011595.1 Acidimicrobiales bacterium | reverse complement strand
GCGGCCCGCAACTCCTCCACCAACGCATACAGCCGATCGGTCCGATTCACCCCTCCACCCTCACCAGAGCCGCTGGGCAACACAACTCGAGAGGAGCGCCCCTTCTGTCTCGTGACGTCCGAGTCCTACGAGTCCGGTCGAACCGCTGCACCTACCGACGAGCAACCCCGCCGTTACCGGATCCGACTGATCAAGTCTCCAACTCGTGGGTTCAAGAACGGTTCGCTCAGGTGCACCAGGGTGATGTCGCGAGACATCCCAAACTCCTGAGCCCTCCGGTTCGGGAGTTCTCGGGTTTCCGCTGGGGTGGTAGGTGCTGCCATCGTTCTGCAACAGACCGTTGCACAGCACTACAGGTCGTACTACTCTGCAACGCGCTGAAGCACAGCGGGCCGTGTTGCCCGACGAAGGGGCCACGTGGGTATGGGTGAAGTCGAAACGGGCATGACCGGCGATCCCGAGCAGGGCCACCCCAGGCGGTGGTTGATCCTGGGGATCATGTGCACGTGCCTCGTGTTGGTGGTGGCGGGCGTCAGTTCTCTCAACTTGGCGATCCCTTCGATCATCGAAGACCTCAACCCGACCAGCACCGAGACCCTGTGGATCATCGACGGGTATGCGCTCGTGTTCGCTGGTCTGCTCCTGCCGTGCGGGGCCATCGGCGACCGCTACGGACGCAAGGGCGCACTACTCGTTGGTCTGGCCATCTTCGCGGGGTGCGCCTTGTGGGCCTCCACCGCGTCGACACCGACGATGCTCATCGTCGCCCGCGGCGCAATGGGAATCGGTGCCGCCCTGGTGATGCCGGCGACACTCTCGATCATCATCTCGGTCTTCCCCTTGCACGAACGATCCAAGGCGATCGGGGCGTGGGCCGGCTTCGCCGGGGCGGGAGCCGCAGTCGGGATCATCGCCGGTGGCGTTCTCCTCGAGTCCTACTGGTGGGGCTCGGTCATGCTCATCAACGTGCCCATCGCCCTGCTGGCGGCCGTGCTGATCGCCACCGTGGTGCCAACCTCGCGCGACGAGAACGAGACGCCGCTCGACCTCGTCGGGGCGGCCCTGTCGATCGCCGGGCTCGGTGCCCTGGTCTACGCCATCATCGAGGGCGGCGAGATCGGCTGGTTGGAGGGGACGACCATCACCTGGTTCGTCGCCGCCGCCGTCTTCCTCACCGCGTGGATCGGGTGGGAACGCCGAGCCACCCACCCGATGCTGGACCCCTCGTTGTTCTCCAAGGCGCCGTTCAGCATCGGCAGCATCGCCCTCATCGCGGCGTTCGGCGTGATGTTCGGCATGTTCTTCCTGCTCACGCAGTACTTCCAGTTCGTGCAGGGATACGGGCCACTGGCTGCGGGCATTCGCAACCTGCCGTTCGCGGCCACCATGATCGTCGTCTCGTCGATCTCCCCGCGGGTGGCGGCACGCGCCGGCAAGCGCGGCGCGATGGTGTTGGGGCTGGGACTACAGGCTCTGGGATTCGTGCTGTTCGCGCAGCTGACCCCCGACACGCCGTACTCCCTGGTCGTGATCCCCATGGTGATCCTGGCCGCCGGGATGGCCATGCTGATGCCGGCGGCCTCGGAGTCGATCGTGTCGTCGGTGCCGCCGTCCAAAGCGGGTGTCGGTTCGGCCTGGAATGACGCCACGCGAGAGATCGGAGGCGCCCTCGGCATCGCGGTGCTCGGCACCTTGTTGTCGATGGGATACCGAGACGGCATGGAGGAACCCCTCGCGGCACTCCCCGACGAGGCCGCGGAGGCGGCCGAAGAAGGCATCGGTGGCGCATTCGCAGTGGCAGAAGGGACGGGGGCGGTCGAGATCATCGAGCCGGCCCGACAAGCCTTCGTCGACGGCATGAGCATGGCGTACATCGCCGCCGCCATCTCGAGCGCGCTGGTCGCAGTGGTGGTGATGGCTCGGTACCCCAAGAAGGTCGACGAGCCCGAAGCGGTGACCGAAGTGGCGCCCGGATGACCGACACCGAGCTCGACCCGCGAGTTGTCCATACGAGGCAGTTGGTCCTGGAGGCGACCAAGGAACTCCTCGTCGAGTACGGATTCGAACGCCTGACCATCGAGGCCATCGCCGAGCGGACCGGAGTGGCTCGGTCCACCATCTACCGCAACTGGCCGAATCGGGAAGACCTGTACTTCGAGGCTTTCGATCGCGTCTGCGACTTCGATCCGATTCCGGACCTGGGTTCGCTAGCCGACGAATTGGAACTCCTCGCCGCCGAATTGGTCGCCGGCTTCTCGCCGAACGGGTGGGGGGCGATGTTGCCATCGTTGCTCGGCGCGGTGGCGCACGATGAGAAGCTCGCCGCCGCCCACCGATCGTTCGCCGACCGGCGCCGAGCGGTCGTCGGCGAGGTGTTCGAGCGCGCCGCCCAACGAGGCGAGATTCCCGGATCGATTCCCGCGGGCGTGCTGGCCAGCACATTCGCGGCCGGCTTCTTCTTCCAACACGTCATGGCCCGTCTTCCTCTCGACGACACCTTCGTCGCCCAACAGATCCAGATCGTGCTCACTCTCTCCCGTTCACAATGACCACTCGGCGACATCCCAACTGCGTGCTCGGGCACACTCGGCCAACACCTCGCGGCACATCAGCGAGTCGGCGGCGGGCCTCGTAGGGAGATCGACCGGATCGGTCAGAATGGGCCGCGTGTTCGAAGGTATCGAAGAGGTTGTGGTCAAGGCGGGGATCGAGCTCGACGGCGACGCCCTCCGAGTCGAGCCGATCGCAACCCTCGATCATTCGACCGTGGCCCGCGTTCGGCTGTCCGCTACTCGTGCGGATGCGCCCCCGAGCCTGATCTACAAACATGCCGCCGCCGACTCCGGAGGCATCTCCCTCGCTCGTCGAGAGGTGCGGTTCTACCGGGAAATCGCCGACCTGCTTCCGGCAGGCCTCGTTCCGCGGTACTTCGTGGCCGACGAATCCGACCAAGGCGCCACCCTGCTACTGGAGGATCTGTCCATATCCGGCCGGGTCGGGACGGCACCCCCCAGCCGGACCGAAGCCGAGAGCATGGTGACAACACTGGCCCGGCTCCATGGGGCCGGGGCGGGGATGCCGACCCTGCCCGCAATCTGGTCCGAGCGGGTCGACACCGACTTCACCGCCACCGCACCAGGGCGCCTGTCGATGGCCGGACCTCTCCTGGAACTCTTCCTCGCCGAACACGGCGCCGACTTGGACGCCGCCGACGTGACGATCCTCCAGACCATTGGCAACCGAGCGGACGTGTTGGCCCAACTCGCCGACCGCCCAGCCACGATTCTCCATGGCGACGCGCACTATGCCAACGCGGTTCACGGCGAACACGGCGCAACACTGATCGACTTCGGAAGCGTCTACCTGGGCCCAGGCGAATTCGACCTGGCCCATGCGGTCGCCATGAACCTGCCCCGAGCCACCCGCCTCGAATGGGAAACATCGCTCATCGATGGGTACCGGCGAGCCCTGGACCACACGGTGGGCGCTCCGGCCCACGACGTGGCGACGAACCGCTACCGCCTCGGGGTCCTGAACGCGGTGGTCGTTCCGGTCACGCACTGGATCGGGGGTGTGCCCCCTTCGGTGTGGCGGCCGCTGCTCGACAACGCACTCGGCGCCGCCCGAGACCACGACGCCGTCTCCCTCCTCACCTGACCCGGGGTTCGTAGCTGGCAGGCAAACTCCACCGTGGGTGCCATGTCGTCCGCGTAGGGTCGTCGCCATGTCCGATCCCTCCCCCGCCCCGACGCCGGGCGAGTCGCGCTACGCGATGGCCGAGGTGGATGATCAAGCCGAGCGTGGCCGCCTCGAGAAGCTCGAAGGAATCAACGACGCGGCAACCCTCCGGCGAGTCGACACCATCGGTGTCACGGCGGGCTGGCGGTGTGTGGAGATCGGCGCCGGCGCCGGTTCGATCGCGCGCGGCCTCGCCGACCGAGCAGGACCTGACGGCCTCATGGTGGCCGCCGACCTGGACCCTCGCTTCCTCGGCGACTTCACCGGTCCGGGACGCGAGGTCATCACCCACGACATCACCACCGGGCCGGTGCCCCCGGGCGACTTCGACTTCGCTCACTGCCGGGCCGTGCTCGCTCACGTCGACGATCTGGACAACGCCGTCGGCCACGTCATGGGGTCGGTGCGGCCCGGTGGCTGGATCCTCTGCGAAGAGCCGGACTACGGCTCGATGGCGGTGTGCGATCCCGACCACCCGCGCGCGCCCGACCTGGCCACCTTCCACGCCATCATGACCGAGGGTGGCTTCATGGATGGTTCTGCCGGTCGGAACGTCTTCTCCGCGCTGCGCCGGGCCGGGCTCGTGGACGTGCAGACCGACAGCCATGGTGCCATCGCCACCGGGGGGAGCGCTCGGGCCCAGTTCCGGTCTCATTCACTGGAGAACGTCCGCCCGATGCTGCTCGCCAGCAAGTTCTTCACCGACGCCGACGTCGACCGCATGCTCGAGATGTTCGACGATCCGAGCTTCGCCTACATCGACAACACCTGGATCGCCACGTGGGGACAGGTACCGGCCTGAACGTGCTCGCGGCCGCGACCCGGTCGGGCGACAACACTCGCCCGATGATCGACG
>JBPCTQ010000352.1:0-3989 GCA_051011595.1 Acidimicrobiales bacterium | reverse complement strand
ACGTCGGCCGGGTCGCCCAGGAACCCGAAACCGAACAGGCTGGTGTCCCAGAACGCCACCCCCACCGTGATCTCCTCGCTGGTCACACCCCGGAAGCTGTCGGTCAGATCGGCCGGGTCTATTTCTTCGCCGCCTTCGGCGGACCCTGGATCGGTGGTGCTGGTTGTGTCGGAGTCTTCGCCGCCAGCAGAGCTGTCGGAATCCGAATCGGAGGAGTCTGCGCTGTCGGACTCCGAATCGGTTGCGCTGTCGGTGTCTGCGCTGTCGGAGTCCGTATCGGTGGCGGCGCTGTCTTCGCTGGCCGGCTCGGAGTCGGTCGAGCAGGCGGCGGCCAACAACGACGTGATGGCCAGGCCCAGCAGTAGGCGGCGAAGTGTGCTCATGATGTCCCCCGACAGTTCGTGCTGACAGAAAAATCTACCAGTGGTAGAAAATCTACCCGGATGACAGAAAATGTCCAGTGCACTGGGGGAGGGTCATGACGAGCGAGGTTTACACCAATCCGATCATCGCCGGGTTCAACCCCGACCCGTCGGTCTGCCGCGTCGGTGATGACTACTACCTGGTGACGTCGACCTTCGAGTACTTCCCCGGCGTGCCGCTGTATCACTCGCGTGATCTGGTGCACTGGCGCCACCTCACCAACGTGCTCGATCGGCCCGAGCAACTGTCCCTCGAACGGGCACCTTCGTCGGGCGGCATCTTCGCCCCGACCCTGCGGCATCACGACGGCCACTTCCACATGGTCACCACCAACTTCTGGGATCGGGGCAACTTCGTGGTGACGGCCACCGATCCGGCCGGCCCGTGGAGCGATCCGGTGCCACTCGAGGTGCCGGGGATCGACCCCGATCTGGCGTGGGACGACGACGGGTGCATCGTCACCACCAGTGGTATCGCCCAGACCCGCGTCGACCTCGCCACCGGGCGTCCCCTCGCCGAGCCGGGGACCACGTGGTCGGGAACCGGGCTGCAGCACCCCGAGGCACCCCACCTGTATCGCCGGGGCGACTGGTGGTATCTGCTGATCGCCGAGGGCGGCACCGAACGGGGCCACGGCGTGTCGATTGCTCGGAGCCGCCAACCGGATGGTCCCTTCGAGGGTTGCCCGTCCAATCCCATCCTCAGCCACCGCAGCACCGATCGACCCATCCAGAACACCGGACACGCCGACCTGGTCGAGCTGCCCGATGGTTCGTGGTGGATGGTGCTGCTCGGGGTACGGCCCCGCGGGATGACCCCCGCCTACCACGTGCTGGGACGCGAGACCTTTCTGGCTCCCGTGCGCTGGGATCACAACTGGCCGGTGGTCGATCCGATCGAGCCGGAGTATCGGACCGGTCCCTTGCCGGCGGCGCCGTGGCCCGACGAGCCGGTACGTGATGACTTCGGCGGCGACGCGCTGCATCCTCGGTGGCTGTCGGTTCGCCGTCGGCGAGACCAGGACTGGAGCCTCACCGATCGACCCGGCTGGTTGACCCTCCACGGCGGTGAACACGACATGGACCAGCCGCTTCCGGTGTTCGTGGGTCGGCGCCAGCAGCATCAGCAGGTGGCCGCCTCCGTACGCATGGCCGTCGACGGTGCCGCCCGAGCCGGGCTGTCGGTGCGCATGGACGAGCGTCACCACTTCGACGTGGTGATCGAGGACGGCCACGCGGTGGCCCGGTACCGGGTGGGTGACCTGCTGGGCGAGGTCGGTCGGACGCCGGTCGCCGGCGAAGCCGAGCTCGGTGTGCGCATCGATGAACCGCCACCCGACTTCGGCATGCCTCCCGACCGGATCACGGCAATCGTCGACGGTGAACCCATCGCCACCGTCGACGGTCGCTACCTGTCCACCGGTGTGGCCTCGGGCTTCACCGGCCGGGTGATCGGCATGTTCGCCGTGGACGGCACGGCGCACTTCGACTGGTTCGACTACACCGGTACCGACTTCCAGGAGGATGCATGAGGCTGCTCTACATCGACATCGACACCCTGCGCCACGACCATCTCGGCTGCAGCGGCTACCACCGCGACACCACTCCCAACATCGATGCGCTGGCGGCCGAAGGGGTGCGCTTCGATAACGTCTACTCCTCGGATGTGCCGTGCCTGCCCAGCCGCACCGCCCTCATCACCGGCATGTTCGGCATCCGCAACGGGGTGGTCAACCATGGTGGGCTGGCTGCCGATCTGCGGCCCCAGGGTGCTGATCGGCACTTCATCGGCCTGTTCGCCACCAACTCGTGGGCGGCCAAGTTCTACTTCGCCGGCTGGCACACGGCGTCGCTGTCGAGCTTTCCGTTCCGACACTCGGCCGCGTGGTGGAACCACGGGTTCATGGAGGCCATGAACCTGATGCGCGGTTTCGGCGGTGAACGAGCCGACCAGGTGTTGCCCAGTGCGCTCGACTGGCTCGATCGTCGGGGTGCGGCCGACGAGTGGTTCCTGCACGTGCACCTCTGGGACCCCCACACGCCGTACAACACACCCGACGAGTACGGGAACCCGTTCGAGAGCGATCCCATCCCCGACTGGCACACCGAGGAGGTGCGGGCCCGCAACTGGGAGCTCCCCGGCCCGCACTCGGCCCAGGAGCCCTGGGGGTACACCCCCGACGAGTGGGGCCCGCCGCCACCTCGCCAGCCGTGGAATGCGTCCGACATGGACGCAGTGAAGGGCATCTTCGACGGGTACGACGTGGGTATCCGCTATGCCGATGATGCCGTGGGCACCCTGCTCAACAAGCTCGACGACCTGGGGGTGCTCGACGACACCGCGGTGCTCATCAGCAGCGACCACGGCGAGGCGTTCGGCGAGCTCGGCGTGTACGCCGACCACCAGGCGGCCGACGAAGCGACGTGTCACATTCCCTCGATCCTGCGCTGGCCCGGTGTCGAACCGCGAGTATTCGACGGTCTGCAGTACCACCTCGACGTAGGGGCCACCGCGGTCGACCTGGCCGGGCTCGATGTGCCGTTCCACTGGGACGGTGTGTCGGTGAAACCCGAGCTCGATGCCGGCACCGATACGGGCCGGGAGCACCTGGTGTTGTCCCAGGGTGCATGGTCGTGCCAGCGGGGTGTGCGGTGGGGTGATCACCTGTATCTGAACACCCGGCACAACGGTCACCACTGGTGGCCCGACGAGATGTTGTTCGACATCGCCGCCGATCCCCACGAGCAGGACGATCTGGTCGACTCGACGCCCGCGGTGGCCCGGGAGGGGAAGGCCATTCTCGACGAGTGGGTCGACACCCAGATGGGCCGCTCCTACAGCGATGTCGATCCCATGGAGATCGTCCTCGCCGAAGGCGGGCCGTACCACACCCGTGGCCACCTGCCGAAGTACCTCGAGCGGCTGCGCGAGACCGGTCGGGGCCACTGGGCCGACCGGCTCACCGAGCAGTTCCCCACCGAAGCCTCCCCCTCAGCCGACTGAATCTTCCGCTTCGGTCAGCAAGCCGCATCACCCGCCACCTTTTTCGGTTCTGGTAGTGCAGCGTCAGCGTGTGGCTGACGCGGCACTACCAGAACGGTGGTTTTCGGGGCCGAACGGGTGTCAGGTTGTGGTCGCCACCGGTTGGCCGGCACGAATCACACCGAACCAATCGTGGTTGGGCGCCACGTAGCCGTCGGTGTCGGTGACCGCGAAGTGGTACACCATGGCGGCCCGGCTGCCCTCTGAGTTGTTGTCGGTCGAACGGTGACGCAGCCGTGAGTGGAACAACAACAGGTCGCCCGGCTCCATGAGTACGACCGTCTCGGCGTCGGTGTCGGCACCCTGGATCTCGACGTAGAACGAACCGGCGTCTTCGCGTTCGTCCCACTCCACACTCTCGTGGACGTCCTCGAGGTGTGAGCCAGGGACGACCGACAGGGGACCGTTGTCGGGCGTGGCGGCGGTGACGGCGAGCCAGGCGCCCACCTGCACCGGCGGCTCCATCCGGAAGTACCAGGCGTCCTGATGCCAGGGCTGACCCAGGGCGCCGGGGTGTTTGTAGA
>JBPCTQ010000351.1:0-6534 GCA_051011595.1 Acidimicrobiales bacterium | reverse complement strand
CGCAGGAAGCAATTCGGAGCGATCGTGGGTACACACAACGATCGAGACAGATCCTGGACCCACCACCAGAATCGACGGTACCGAGCCGTCTCCTGGTGTGCAATATGGCAGCCGTCACCGATGAAGCCGAGCCCGCGTCGCGGTACTGCCTGGTTGTATGGCGCGCCGATCAGGCCGGACACGCCTCCTGGAGCTCGTCGGTCAAGAACTCGGCCAGGGCGAGCTTGCCCGCCGTGGTGGGGTGTCCGATCGAGTCCTTGAACCACTCCGGGTGACCGGCGCTGTGGGCCTTCCAGTCGGCGACGTGGGTGATCACGCCCGTGCCGTGCAGGTGGGAGATGCGGTCGTTGATCGACGTCACCAGGCCGCTGCCGGTCTCGTACCGGATGGTGACCGCCACCCGGCAGGGGACGCCGGCGACCACGTAGGGCGCCCACAGGTCGTCGAGCTCGGTGGCCACCCAGCTGGGCCCACACGTCGGCGAGAGTCCGCAGTCGAAGGTGTCGTTGGTGCCGATGTTGGCAATGACCGCATCGGGAGCGAACGGCACAGGATCGAGGACGTCATCATCGGCCGCCATCACGTCGGCGATGGTCCAGCCGCCGGTCGCCAACACGTGTGACCACCAGCTCGTCTCCGCGGCCATCTCGTTCTGCCATTGGGTTCGCGATTGAACAGTGATGGAGTCGCCCAGCAGCACCACTCGGGGCAGCGACGGATCGTGCTGCACAACACCCGGCAGATCGGCCCGTGTGTACGGCACACAGGCAACCGCCAACAGCGCTACCGCAAGAGCGAGGGCCAGCTTGGGCACGATCAGCCGCACGTCACTCCCTTCCGGCGCTTTTCGATGGTATCCGTCGACGGTAGTGCACCATGGCTGCCTCGCCCATCCGACCCACGCCGGTTTGTCTCGCTACTCGCCAAGCATCCAAGGTTGATCGGTGCTCGGATCCCAGCCCGTCCCACCCCTGCTGGTGGCCGGTCTGTTGGTGATCGCCACGGCGTGTGGTTCTGACCACGAGACCGGGGCTCGCGACCCCGTCGAGACCAGCACCTCGGACGCGCCGGCCACGACACCAGCCACGACGGTGACCACACCCGCACCAACCACCACCGACCCAGCCGATCGTTCCGTGCTGTACCTGGGCGACTCGATCACGGTCCAAGCATCCGACGCCCTGCGGTCCGCCACCGAAGGCCGGGTCGAGATCCTCGCGGAGACCGGCGCACGAACGATCGACCTCGTGGATCGCGCCGCTCGGGCCGCGGAGGGCAAGCCCGACATCGTGGTGTTCAACGTGGGCACCAACGACGAAGCCTGCATCACGGTGGGAGGCTGTTCCGACGGCTACCTACCCACCCCGGACGAGCTGGCTCTCGAGCTGGAAGGACTGGCCGCGCTCTTCCCCGAGGCGTGCCGAGTTGGGGTCACCATCACCTTCGGGCTCGACGTTCCCCCCATCGTCAACCCGACCCTGCACCTCATGGCCGAAGAAGGATCACTCGATTCGGTGGCCGACTGGGCCGCTCATCGCCTCGATGCGGAACCCGACGACGACCCCTGGCTGACCGACTTCATGGGACACCTGTCCCCGAGCGGTGCCACCGCGCTGGCTGCCCTCATTACCACCCAGGTCGACGAAACCTGTCGCTGACCGGCTCACTCGGAGAGCACACCATCGACGATGGCCACCGTGCGGTCGGCGTACTCGGTCATGCGGGTGTCGTGCGTCACGATGACCGCCGCAGTGCCGCGGCCCTTCACCTCGGTACGGATGAGCTCCATCACCTGGGCGCCGAGCGTGGTGTCGAGCGCCGAGGTGGGCTCGTCGAAGAGCACCAGGTCGGGCTCATTCATCAGTGCCCGACCGATGGCAACCCGCTGTCGCTCACCACCCGACAACTCGTCGGGTTGGTTCTTGGTTCGGTGGCCCAGGCCCAGCTCATCGAGCAGCTGGGAGGCGCGTTGGCGAGCAGGACCACGCGGCTGCCCGTTCATGTCGGCCACCACCATGAGGTTCTCGACGGCGGTGAGAAACGGCACCAGATTGACCGACTGGAAGACGAATCCGACCTTCTCGCCCCGGAAACTGGTGAGCTGCTTCTGACTGAACCCGGCGATCTCGGTGCCCTTGACGGCCACCGAGCCGTCGGTGGGAGTGAGCAAACCGCCCGAGATCGACAACAGGGTGGTCTTTCCTGAGCCCGACGGTCCGACCAGCGCGACGATCTCGTCATCGCCCACGGTGAGCGACGAGTGATCGAGAGCGATGACCTCGTCGTCGCCCGATTGATACACCTTGCGAACGTCGCGAAGCTCCAGAGCAGCCACGGAGGTCTCCTGTTCAGGCCCCGGCGCCGATGGCCGAGGCGGGATCGATGTTGATGATGCGGCGCAACGAGATGAGCGCACCGATGACGGACGCCGCCACCACCGCCGCGAGGGTGTACGCCCCGCGGTCGAGCTCGAACTGTGCGGGCACGGTGGGGGGCAAGACCCGGGCCAGGCCCACGGTGATGACCAACCCGATGAGGAACGCACCGGTGGCCACCAGAACGGCCTGGGCAATCACACCGAGCACCAGCGTGCGGCTGGGGGCACCCACGGCCTTGAGCACCGCGTACAGGCCCTGACGCTCGATGGTGAGCAGGGCGAAGAACAACGCCACCACCAGCCCGGCCACGAACACGGTGACGCCGATGACCGACGTGAAGGTGTTCTCCTGTTCAGTGATACCGGGGACGGCGAAGACCGCGTCGGACTCGCTGAGGGATTCGGTGGTGTTGGTCTGGTCGTCGATGGCCACCCGCATCTCAGCGGCACCATCGGGATCAGCGGCGCGAACCACCAGGGTCTGGAATTCACCTTCGACCAACGGTGCGTCGGGTCGATTCTGGTTCTGTACCGCCCGCCACGTGTCGGGTTCCACCCACAGGCCGGCCTGGAGCAGGTAGTTGGTGTCATCGACCCAGCCGACCAGCTCCAACGGCACCTCGGCCGGGCCCACGAGCACCGTCTGGCCCAACTCGGCGCCGAACCGCTCCAACCGTCGGTCGGCATGAGCGGTGCCAGCCGCCGGGGGCTCCGGCAAGGTCGACGACGAGAGCTCGTAACCCACCACGGCACCATCGGCGACCTCGTCCTCGCCGGGAATGGCCACCCCCAGCAGCGAGATGCCCAGACCACCGACCTCGGCCACACCCGGGACCTGGGCGATCTCATCACGGGTTGCTCCATCGATCGACGAACGAAGGAACGACTGGCGAGCGTCGGCCGAGAACACCACCGCGTCGGCATCGTTGGCCCGAATGGCGCCCGTCGAATTCAAGAAGAGCCCGTCGAGCAAGGCCCCCAGGAACAACAACAGCAGGGTGAGCAGGGTCAGGGCCACACCGACAACGGCGAATCGGCTCGGCCGCCGCCACAGCTCGATCAGGGCGATCCGCATCAGATACCCCGGCCGCTGTCGACGGTGGCCCGGATCGGATCGATGCGCAGTACCCGGCGGATCGAGACGAGACCGCCCAGCAACGACAGCGCGAACAGTGCCCCCACCGTCAACACCACGGTTCCGGTCTCGAGCGACAAGGGAATGTCGCCCGAACGCAGGAGTTGGTCGACCGCTACCGTGAGGCCCACTCCGATCGCCATGCCGCCGGCCATCACGATGAGGATCTGTACAACGAGGTTGCGCACCAGGTAACTCGACGGCGCCCCCACGGCGCGCAGCAGGGTCAGCGGTTTGGCCTTCTGCGTGGTGAGGATCAGGAAGAAGAAACCAACCACCAATGTGACCACGACGAAGGCCAGGCCGAGGATGATCTGGAACGACTGCGAGACACCTTGGACCCCAGGGTTCTGATCGGCGGCCTGTTGGCGGGTGAGGGCCTCGACACCCGGCACCTCGGCATCGATGCGCTCCGTCAGCTCACCGAGGTCGGTGCCCGGCTCGGGTTGGACGGCGATGAGCGATGCCAGCACCACCTCGGCCGCCGGGTTCACCGCCCGCTGGGCGGCGGCAAAGGTGTCGAGAGAAACGAACAGTGTCGGGGCCACGCTCCACTGCGAGTCCTCGGCGAGTCCGACCACGGTGATCTCGGGACCACCTGCTCCGACGATCGCCACACGATCATCGATATCGAATCCCTTGTCGGCGTCGACGGCGCTGGCCACCGCCTCGTCGGGGCCGGCGGGTAGTCGGCCTTCGACCAGCGTGGTCGGCTCACCCAGTCCTCCCAGCCCGTATCCGAACAGCACGGCATCCTCGTCGACGGTGCCGTCGCCATCGGGTGACACGAGCACGGTGAAGGTGTTCTGGCCGATGGGCCCACTGTCGGCCACGCCGGCAACGGAGGCGACGCCGGCTTCTTGCTCGGGGAACAAGAAGCTGCCTTCGACGTTCTGGCGAGCCTGCTCGTTGAACACCAGGATCGGTGCGTTCTGGTTCTGCACGGCCCCGACGAAGCTGGTCACCAGCCCCCCGAACAGCGCCTGCTGGAACGTGATGAGGAACACCAACAATCCAATGGCGCCGGCCAGCAGCGTGAAGCGGGTCTTGGCTCGGGCGATCTCCCGGAGGGCGAGGAACACGGTCGAGAGTCCACCAGGCTTGGTTGGCCTAGACCAAGACCGAACCGCGGTGGTGACCGGATTCACGCGCTAGTGTCAAAACCCTCAGGTCGGCGCCTGGGTGTTCGTTGCTCCGGGGGTGGGGCTCGAACCCACGACAATTCGATTAACAGTCGAACGCTCTGCCAACTGAGCTACCCCGGAAGGTCGAACGGTGAGGATATCAGCGCCTCCATCAGTCCCAGCAGGCGACGCATGCTGTGCACACAGCTGTAGCGCACATGGGCGCACCCGTACTGGTGTTTGTTGGTTCGGATGGTGGCGTCGGGAACGGCCCGATACGGCTGGTTGAAATGGGTGGCCGGGATGCCGGTGATCGAGGTCCACTTCGTCATGGCGGCCTCGAGGTCGAGCCCCTGGTGCAAGTAGAGCCGGGCGCGCAGGCGACCTTCGTCGATGTCGAAGAAGCGACGAAGCCAGGTGCAGTAGAACCGGATGATCTCCGGGTTGCTGTTGGCGAAGTTGACCGATGAGCCCACCTTGGTGCCGTCGCCGGCGTAGAGGGCGAGTCCGGCCATCAGGAACTCTCGGTCGGACAGCTGGCCCACCTCGGCGATGCCCTCTACGCGGCACTGCTCGATCTCGGCTGCCTTGGCTCGCTGCAACTTGTTGGGACCCCGCCGACGGGCGGTGCGACGGGGCTGTGGTTCGAACTCGACATCGCGAACCCACAACGAGACCGAGCTCTTGGCCACGTGGAGCTCATCGGCGATGTCCTGCAGTGTCCATGCCTCGGCCCGCAGCTCACGGGCTCGGCCCTGCTCGTCGGTTTTGCCTCGATACCCCATGACCCGGACCCTAAGAAGGGGCTCGGACGGTCTGGGAAGGCCCAAGCGCCGTGACGTCAGTCAATCGATCCGGGGTCGACGTTACGAGCGATAGCGAGTAACTCGGTTAGTGAGCGAAGCGAACGGCAGGAACGGCTCTAGGCGCCGTCGAGGTAGTCGCGCAGCTTGTCGGAGCGCTGCGGGTGGCGCAGCTTGGCCAGCGTCTTGGATTCGATCTGGCGGATTCGCTCACGGGTGACGCCGTACATCCGGCCCACCTCTTCGAGGGTGCGGGGCCGACCGTCGTCGAGACCGAATCGTAACCGCACCACCTCCTTCTCGCGGTCGTTCAGCTCGTCGAGGGCGTCGAGCACGGCTTGGCCGAGCATGCGCCGGGCCGCCGCTTCCGCAGGCCGTACCGCCCCTTGATCCTCGATGAAGTCACCCAGATGGGAGTCGTCTTCCTCGCCCACCGGGGTGTCGAGCGACAGCGGGTCGAGCGAGATGCGCAGGATCTCGCGGATTCGTTCGACGTTGAGATCGCTGGCCTCGGCCAGCTCCTCGACCGTGGGCTCGCGCTCGAGCTCTTGCACCATGCCCCGCTGGATTCGTTTCACCTTGTTGATGGTCTCCACCATGTGCACCGGGATCCGTATGGTGCGGGCCTGGTCGGCGATGGCCCGGGTGATGGCCTGGCGAATCCACCAGGTGGCGTAGGTGGAGAACTTGAACCCCTTGCGGTGGTCGAACTTCTCGACCGCCCGCATCAGGCCCAGGTTGCCCTCCTGCACCAGGTCGAGCATGGGCATACCCCGCCCCACGTAACGTTTGGCGATCGAGACCACCAGGCGCAGGTTGGCCCGAGTCAACTCGTGGCGGGCCCGCTCGCCGTCACGGGTGTCGCGGCGCAGGCGGGCCAGGTCGACGGGATCGAGGTCGGGAGGTTCTTCGCTGGCCGCCAGATCGGCCAGCCGTTCCTCGGCCGCCATCCCCACCTCGATCCGTTTGGCCAGCGCCACCTCCTCGTTACCCGTGAGCAGCGGGACCCGACCGATCTCCTTCAGGTACAGGCGCACCGAATCGGCCGAGCCGGCATCAGTAGTGGTGCGACTGCTGCTGGTCGTGGTGCGCTGG
>JBPCTQ010000350.1:0-16761 GCA_051011595.1 Acidimicrobiales bacterium | reverse complement strand
GGTCCTGACTCCCATCACACCCGCTGGTGTACCCATCGTGGCGTCGGCGGCTGTGGTGCTGTTGCTGTGGAGACGGCCGGCATGAGCGAGACCCTGGTGGTCATGCTGGCGCTGGCCGGCGGCACCTACGTCTTCAAGGCGGCCGGCCCGGTCGTGCTGGGTGGCAGGGAGCGACTCCCGGTCTGGCTCGAGCGTTTGGCTCTGTTGTTGCCGGCACCGCTGCTGGCCGCCCTGGTGGCGACCAGCACGTTGGTCGACGATCGGCAGCTGGTGATCGACACCCGGCTGGCCGGCCTGGCTGCCGCCGCGCTGGCCTTGTGGTGGCGAGCCAACTTCATCGTGGTGGTGGTGGCCGCGGCGGGCACCACCGCAGTGGTGCGTCTGCTCACCTGAACCGATAGACACTCTGCAACGACTCGAGGAGGACCTCCATGGCCCAGATCACTCTCGACCCGAACCCGGTCGACGCGTCCGGTGATCTGCCCGTGGTCGACCGCGACGATGCTCGCACCGGCTCGCTCCTCGGCCCCTGCGGCTGATCGGCTTGGCTGCCAACATCGGCTCCTTCGAGGAGTTGATGCACCTCGAGCCCCACGGTCCCGACACGTTCGTCGGGGTCAGTCCGACGTACCCCTGGGGAAGGGTGTACGGCGGGCAGGTGGTCGCCCAGGGACTGCTGGGGGCCATCCGCACAGTGGACGAGCAGTACCGACTGCATTCGGTGCACGCCTATTTCATCCGGGGCGGCGACAGCGACGAACCCATTCGTTACGAAGTCGACCGCATCCGCAACGGGCGTTCGTTCGTCACCCGGCGCGTCGTCGCCCGCCAGTCGAACGGCGCTATTCTCAACCTCTCGGCTTCCTTCCACATCGACGAGGCCCAGGCCGACGTCCAGACGGCGACACCACCCGAGGGCATCCCGGCTCCCGACGACTGCAAGATCGAGGACTGGGGCACACTCCTCGAACGTCGGCCCATTCCCAACGACCCGACCACGTCGCGGCGGGCAGCCTGGGTCCGGGTGAAGGGGCCGGTTGGCGACGACCCGGTGATGCAGACCTGTGCCCTGGCCTACGCCAGCGACGACCTACCCACTGACGCGGCGTCGGCCGATCACCCCGACCTGCCCACCGACGGTCACTTCGGCGAACAGTTCATGGGAGCCAGCCTCGATCATGCCGTCTGGTTCCACCGCCCGGCCCCGGCCGACGAGTGGCAGCTCCACGTGATCGACGGACACGGCCTCACCGGC
The DNA here is from genome assembly GCA_051011595.1 of Acidimicrobiales bacterium. Lineage (GTDB taxonomy): Bacteria > Actinomycetota > Acidimicrobiia > Acidimicrobiales > SHLQ01 > JAOUEE01. The sequence continues at coordinate 15,506 of JBPCTQ010000350.1, read as the reverse complement.
GGGCGGGGTCTCGCTTTCGGTCATGTGTTCGCCCTCGATGGTCGCCACATCGCTTCCATCAGCCAGGAGATCCTGCTGCGCCGCGTGCCGTCGTGATCGACGACCATCAGCTGGCCGGGTTGGCCGCCCAGGTCACCGGCGAGGTGCTCACCGAGCTGCGGCGCCAGGCGTTCGACGAGGGTTGGATGATCTGGCAAGTGCGCGACGAGGGGGATCGGCGGGCCCATGACCGATTGGTCGAGGAATTGGCCGCGGCCCGGCCCGACGACGTCATCTTGTCCGAGGAGGGCCTCGACGATGCGCGTCGCCTGGGGGCCGAGCGGGTCTGGATCGTCGATCCTCTCGACGGCACCGTTGACTACTCCTCGCCCTACTCCGACGATTTCGCGGTGCACGTGGCGCTGTTGGTCGACGACGTTCCCGCCGCGGCGGCGGTGTCGCTCCCGGCCCGGGGCCGTCTGTTCGGCACCGCCACCTCCACCGTGCCCCGCCACCGAGATCGGGACCACCCGGTGATCATCGCCAGCCGGGCCCAGGCTCACTGGGGCCATGCCCTGGCCGAAGACCTCGACGGGGAGGCGGTCATCGCCGGGTCGGCCGGAGTGAAGGCCATGGCGGTGGTGGAAGGACTGGCCGACGTGTACATCCACCCGACCGGCCTGTATGAGTGGGATGTGTGTGCCCCGGCCGCGGTCGCCGAGGCCGCGGGCCTGTTCGTGTCGGGGATCGACGGGTCCGAGCTGTCGTTCAACCAGTCCCGCCCGGTGGTACCCGGGTTCGTGGTCTGCCTCCCCGAGCTGGCCGACCGGGTGTTGCGAGCACTCAACGGCTGATGGCGCCCCTACAACGGGCCGGCGTCGGTGTGTGCTCGCCTAGAGTTGCCGCCTCATGAGACAACCGTTGCCCCCGGCGAACAGCCACGACGAGCTGGCCGACCGGTTGGCCGAGGAGCTGCCCAGTGGTGCGGACGTGGTCATTCCCATCGCCAATGGGGAGCCGGTCCGCCTGCTCGACGCCATCGAGGCCCGAGCCGACCGGCTCACCGATGTTCGTCTGCACCAGATGCACGCCTTGCGCGACCGGCCTTACCTGCATGGAGTTCATCGGGGCCATCTGGAGCACGTGTCGTGGTTCTTGTCGCACATCACCCGAAAGGCGTTCCACGACGGGGGCTGCCACTTCGCGCCGGCCAACTTCAGTGAAGTTCCCCAGTTCTTGTTGGCGAAGAAGCCGTATGCAGTCCTGGCTGCGGCCAGCCCGCCCGACCGGCACGGCTACTTCTCGCTCGGGGTGAGCGCCGACTACGCGGCGGCGATGATCGGTCGGGTGCCGTTCGTGCTGGAGGTCAACCCCCGGATGCCGTCGACCTACGGCGCCAATCGCCTGCACCACAGCGAGGTGCTGGCGTGGTGTGAGGCCGACCTCGACCTGGTGGAGGTGGCTCCGCCCGGTGTCGATGCCGAGGATCGGGCCATAGCTTCCATGATCGCCGACCGGATTCCCGATGGCGCCACCATCCAGCTCGGTATCGGCTCGATCCCCACCGCGGTGGCCGGGTTGTTGACCGATCACCGCGAGCTGGGGGTGCACACCGAGCTGTTGTCCGATCCCATCGCCGATCTGGTGGAGGCCGGTGTCGTTACCGGCACGCGTAAGAAGACTCATCGGCGTCGAATGGTCACCACCTTCGCCCTGGGAACCCGGAGGCTCTACGACTTCTGTGACGCCAACGACGCCGTGCAGTTCCTGCCCGTCGACGAGGTCAACGATCCCCGGGTGATCGGACGGGAACCCAACTTCGTGTCGGTCAATGCCACCCTCGAGGTCGACCTGTTCGGGCAGTGTGCGTCCGAGAGCCTCGGTACGAACTACTGGTCGGGCAGTGGCGGGCAGGCTGATTTCGCGCGGGGCGCCCAGTACTCAGAGGGCGGCGACGGGTTCGTCGTGCTGCATTCCACCGCCAAGCAGGGCACGGTGAGTCGTATCGTTCCCCGGCTCACGCCCGGTGCGGTGGTGACCACCATGAAGAACACCGTCGACAACGTGGTGACCGAACACGGCGTCGCCGAGCTCCAGGGCCGCACGCTGCGCCAGCGGGCCGACGCGCTGATCGGGGTGGCCGCACCCGAACACCGCGACTGGCTCCGGCGGGAGGCCGCCGACATGAATCTGGGTTGTTGAACCGCCCGTTCAACAAGCGGCGGGCCGGCGAGTAGCTTTCTGCCATGAGCACACGTGTTGTCGTTTGGGGAACCGGAAACGTCGGACAACCGGCCATTCGGGCCGTCGCCGCCCATCGCGATCTCGACCTGGTGGGGGTGGTGGTGGCCAACCCGGCCAAGGTCGGACGCGATGCCGGCGAGCTGGCCGGCATCGGTCCGCTCGGCGTCGCCTGTACCGACGACGCCGAGGCGGTTCTGTCCGCCGGTGTGGACGCGGTGGTCTACACCGCATCCGGCGACTTTCGACCGGTGGAGGCCGAGGCCGATCTCGAGCAGTGCCTGCGGGCCGGGGCCAACGTGACCTCCACGTCGTTCTACGGCCTGCTGCACCCACCGTCGTGTCCACCGGCCCTGCGCCGACGAGTCGACGACGCCTGCGCCGAAGGCCAGTCGTCGGTGTTCGTGTCGGGGATCGACCCCGGATGGGCGCTCGATCTCTTGCCACTCGTTCTGTCGGGAGTGGTGGCCGACATCACCGAGATTCGGGCCCAGGAGATCTTCAACTACGCGACCTACGACCAGCCCGACGCGGTTCGTGACCTGATCGGCTTCGGTCGACCGTTGTCAGAGGTACCACCCATGTTGTTGCCCACCATCCCGACGTCGGTGTGGGGCCCAATGCTGCGGGTCCTGGCCGATGGCCTCGGGGTCGAGCTCGACGACATCGTGGAGGCGGTCGATCGGCGCCCGCTGGAACGCACCATCGACGTCGACGGAATGGGTCGGTTCGAAGAAGGCACACAAGGAGCCTTCCGGATGGAGCTCAAGGGGATGGTCGACGGCCAGCCGTTGCTGGTGGTCGATCACGTGACTCGCATCGACGACGACGTGGTTCCCGAGTGGCCGCGCCCATCTCATGCCCAAGGAGTCCACCAGGTGCTCATCAGCGGTCGTCCCCACCTGTCGGTCACCATTCACGGCGACGACGGTGATGGGGTGACGGCCGGTGGTGGCAACGCCACCGCCGCCAACCGCATCGTGAACACCATTCCTGCCGTGTGCGCAGCTCCGCCCGGGCCTGTTCATCCGCTCGACCTCCCCTTCATCGACGGTCGATCCCAGCTGCGCGGCGTCCGGTAGTCGATACGACTCATTTCGGGGCCGGCCGCCAAGGTACGGACCGGCGGGCGGTACTCTTCGCATTCGATGAGGCAACCGAGTGTGGACGGTTTGAAGCGGCGTCTCCAGGCCAATCCGGCCTATCAACGCACCGCCGAGTGGGTCGATGGTGTGGCCACGATCGTGGGCCGCGGTTCAGATCGCGACCTCGACCACCTGGCATCGGAGATCGTGGCCGGCGACTTGGATCCCGCAGCGGTGCCGCACCTCCGTCAGGCCGAGCTGCATCGTCTGCGGCTGGCCTACCAAGATGCCGTCGCTGCTCGAGCGGAATGGCCCGAGTCGTTGGCCCCGGTTCAGGCCGGGCTCGAGGTCGACGGCGTGTATGTCCTGCGGGACCATGTTCCGGCCCCCACCCTGGCCACCATGGTCGCCGACATGAATGCCTTCGTCGGGCGAATGTACGCCGATGGCCACATCTCTGACCGCTATCAGGACCGTGAGGGGGTCTGGGCCGACGATGCCGCGGTCATCTCCAACGACGCCTTCGCCTGGTCGCCGGAGTTGGTGCAGTTGGCCGCCGGAACCGACCTGCTGGAGGTGGCGCGGTGTTACCTGGGCGCCGACCCGGTCATCCAACGGGCCCAGGCCATGCACTACGAACCCCACGAACCCAGTGATCGTCATCAGTTTCGATGGCACCACGACCTCGAGGGGCGCCGGCTCAAGGCCATGATCCTGCTCACTGACGTCGGAGCCGCCGATCAGCCCATGTTGTACGTGCGTCGCAGCCACCGACAGCACCACTCCATTCATCGCTACCGAGACAACCGATTGCGCCCGTCCTACGCCCGTCGCCGGTCGGGTCAGGTCGATGTCACTGCCCTCACGGGCAACGCCGGCGATGTGATCTTGTTCGACTCGAACGGGTTGCATCGGGGCCTGCGCCGACCGACGGGCGCCGCGCGAGACGTGCTGGTGCTCGAGTACGCACTAGCCGGCTCCACGTTGATGGGTGGGTGTCCAGACCCGGATGCCGTGGGCGCACTGTCCGAGAGTGGCCGGTCCGCGTTCGCTCCCATGGTGGACGCCACACCCGTTTGGGAACGCAAGGTTTCGGCCGGTGGCTGGATCGACCAGTTGGCCGTGCCGGAGCGGTGGGCGCTCGCCTACGACTGAGTCGACCCGGTGGGGGTCGGGAGGCTGAGCTCGAACCGGCGGTCACCGCGCTGGACGAGAACACCGTCGGCGCCGGCAGCCGTGACGGTGATGTCGGCCAGGACGCGTCCAGGGTCGATGGGGTTGCGAGTGACGAGGTGGAGGCTCACCAGCACCCGGTCGGCGCCATGTTGTGTGGACAGGAGGCGGCCCATCGCCGAGTGAGGCCCGAACGCGTTCGTCCCGCGCTGCCGGACCCATGCGGTGGTGTCGAAGCCGAACAAGGCGGCGGTCAACACTTGCACCTCGTCACTGACGCAGAGGATCCAGTTCGACGCCGCGGCCACGGCCGGTCGCCGGTTTCCGGCCACGGCGAATCCCGTCTCGGCGACCCGGTCCCCCGGCGGCGACAGCACCCGATGAGCTCTGATCTGGACGCCGTCGTCGGCAACAACCGATGCGGTGATCACCTGCCCCGGCCCGGTCGAACCGGTCCAGGACCACTGGCCTCCACCGGGCACGGGATGGGTGACCGGTCCTCGCCGATGCCGGCGTCGACCATCGTGGACGGTCAGCTCGTTGTCGGTTTCGCGGTTCCCCGCACGCGGCCATTCCGGTCCGGTGGCGCTGGTGTATCCGAGCCGGGTGTAGAGCGGGTGTGCTGGTCGATCGGCGTCGGAATCGGTGGGGCGCTCAGCGTGGAGATGTGACACCCCACCACGGTGGGTGATGCGGAAACCGGTCGATCCGAGTTCGTGTTCGTCGGTTGATGAGCGCCAGTGCTGCTCGCGGTCGGTCCAGACCGGGTGGGTCGGTGCCAACAACAGTCCGGAGAACCCCAGTCCGCACAGCAGCGGGGCCGAAGGCGTTGCGTAGTGGTCGGCCATTGGCCCGAACGAGCGGTACCAGCCCTGCGTGGGTCGACGTGTTCCGAAGGTTCCCCGATCGGCGAAGTGACTCACCACCGCCGAGGCCAGACATCGGGTCTGGCCCGGTTCAAACGGTGTGGCATCGAGCATGGCTCCGGCCCAGAACACACCGACCATGGCAGCTCGGTAGGAGAGCGACCGACCGACGTGAAGCGGAGCGCCCCGATCATCGAACGCGGCGCCGTAGTGGCCCAGGAAGCTCCCGAGGCGGCGGCGCAGCTCGGGGTCCGGCTCCGGGCTCATCCGCTCCCACTGGGCCAGGAAGTGCTGGATGCCCCAGCCCCAGTAGTGGTCGAACCGGGGCGAGGGCCCGTCGGTGTAGCAGCCGTCGCCCTGATACCACTGCTCGACTCGCTCGTGGGAGTCGTCCACGACCCGCCGGTCCCACTCGGCGCCCACCGACCGGAGGAATCCGGCGACCACCAGGGGAGCGAGCGCCCAGTTGTTGTCGTAGGTCTCGCCTCGTTGCGCGGCAGAAAGCCAGGAGACCAGCCGTTGGCGGTCGGTGTCGTCGAGGCGGTCCCACACGTGGGTACGGCTGTCGTACAGCGCGGTGGCCAGGTGAGCGGCCTCGTACACGGCGGACTGGCCCGTGGTGGCGGTGGGCCAGGCCCGTCGGTGGGCACCTCGCAACCGGTCGACCAGTCCAGATCCGTACCGGTCGGCCAGGTCGGCGGTCGGTTGCTTGTGGGGCTGGGCCATCCGGTAAGAGGCCAAAACGAAGCTCCGGGCGAACCCCGAAAGGTGATCCGCCGACGCCGGCCATCGCCCGAACGCCGCCATCGGCCCCCGTTCGATGGGGCGGAGGTGGCGGTGAGCCTGCTCGAGCAGTCGGTCGGCCGTGTCTTCCCACTGGTGTCGCTCCCAGCCGGTGATCGGTGATCGGCCCGCCTCAGGCGCAATCCACGTCGGCGGAGCGACGGTCACCGATCGGTTCGATTCCGAGCACGCCAGGCGAGCACCCGCCCTCGGCGCTCGGTGATGGTCCGGGCTTCGACAGCTCGGCGAACGGCGAGAGGCCGATGGTCGACCTCGAAGTGCAGGATCCACGCCACCCGGTCGGATTCGCCATCGTTGCCGTTGGCGCCGTGGACCAGCTGGGGATCGTGGATGGTGCACCCTCCAGCCGGCACCGACGGGTCGGCCACGATGTCGTCGGGAAAGTCGTCGTCGACCACGAGGTGTTCGCCCCGATCGTGGTGTACGAGCGCTTGTTTGTGGCTGCCGACGACGTAGCGCATACCTCCTGAGGTGGGTCCGGCGTCGACCAGCGGCATCCACAGATGGGCTCTGACCGGATTGGTGCCATCGACATCGGGATCGAAGTACACGCTGTCCTGGTGCCACGACGTCCGCGCCGGACAGTGGGCGGGACGATAGATGGCGTGCTCGAACACCAGCCGGACGGGACCACCGAGCAGGTCGGCGGCCACCGCTCTCATCGACCGCAGCGGTTCTCGGCCCCAGTACAGCGACGACCGCACGGCCATCGGGAACATCACCTCGCGGACACCTTGGTCGGGGTGCGAGGGGTCACGAATGGTCTTGGTCAGCCATGGTGGGGCGGCCGGGGGAGTGGCGAACACGTGCGCGAAGGTGCGTCGCAGGCGGTCCAACTGGCGGTCGTCGACGAGGGGTTCGTCGATCACCACGAATCCCTCGTCACGGAAGTCTCGACGCCGGCTCGTGGTACTCATCGGTTCACCGTCCGTGTGGAGAGCGGTGCAGAGCTGTCACACTGACGTCGGTGGACGGTCAGACCTCGACGGCGTGTGTGATCTGGAGTGACTTCGAGTGGGAGTACCCCTCGGTGCTCCAACCGCTCGCCCGTCACCTCTTGGCCCACGGCAATCAGGTGATCTACGTCGGTCCGTGCCGCATCGACCACTTCAGCCTCCGCCGCTACCTGCCGCCGACCCGGTACTACCGGCAGGTCGATTCGGTGGTGCGAGATCGCGACGGTCTCACCACCATCGAACCCACACTGTTGCGCGGGCGGACGCAGGCGGTGGTTCGGCGACTGGACACGGCCGCGGTGAAACGGCGAATGCTCGCGCACCAGGGCCCGGCCCCAGATCAGCGGACGGTTCACTTCGTCACCTCTCCGGGCTGGGACACGGTGCCGTCGGTGTTCGTCGGCGACACCGTCGTGCAGTACGTACTCGACATCGAGTTGCACGGTGATGGTGAGCAGCTGACTCGCGACGCCGACGAGGTGTGGACCGTGTCGCCGCTGCTTCGGTCCGAGAAGCAGCGGCTGCGACCCGGCCCGGTGCACTTGGTTCCGTGTTTCATCGACGACTCGGCGCTCGACGATCCGCTGCCGCCGGCATCGTCGGCCGGCCCCAGACCCACGGTGGGCTACACCGGCCGGGTGTCGGACACGCGCATCGACCTCGAGCTGCTCGACACGGTCGTTCGCAGCCGGCCCGACCTCTCGTTCGTGGTGCGGGGTTTCATCGACGACGACGTTGCCGAGGCGGCGGTGCAGCGCCTCGACGAGCTGGACCACTTCGCCTATCGCGGGCCAGTGGCCCTGGGCGACGTCGTCGGCGGCATGAGCGACTACGACGTCACGTGGATTCCCTACCGAGACACCCCGTTCAATCAACGCTGCAACCCGTCGAAGATGCCCCAGAACCTGGCCGCCGGCATGCTCACCGTTGTTCCCGACCTGGCCTGGGCCCCGTTGTACGACGGTGTGTCGGTGAGCTTCACCACCGGCGACCCCGACGCCGCCTCGGCGGCCATCGATCGCGCCCTGGTTGTCCGAGCCGACCCCCAGACATCGGATCGTTGCCGGGCCAGAGCCGCTGAGCTCACGACGACGCATGTGCTGACACCTCTGTTTCAGCGACTGGGTCTCGCTCGAACGCCTCACTCCTCGCCGCCCGAGTGATGGCGGTGCCCAGGATGGTGAGGAGAAGGATCTCCGAGACGTAGGTCGCCACCACTGCCCCGCGCCACGAGTGGTCGGGGATGAGCCAGAGGTTGAGCCCCACGTTGACTGCGGCGGTGACGGCGATGGCCGCGCTCCGAGTCCCGAATCGTCCGGTGCTCACCAGGATGTCGCTCATGATGGAGCGCAGCATCAACAGCAGCGGGATTCCGGCGATGGCGGCGATGACTGCGGCCGAGTCCCGGTATTCGTCGCCGAGCAGCCGTTCGGCGACGGGTGCGCCGACGAAAAGAATCGTTCCGACACACACCGACCAGCCGATCAGGGGCCGGCCGACGCGACGGCCGAAGGCGATCACTGATCCGATGCCCTGTGTCCCGCGGTCGAAGTACTCCGGATACGTGGTGCCCAACCAGGCCCGGGCCGGGATCATGGCGTAGTTCATCAGCCGCACCGCCACCCCGTAGAGGCCGGCATCGCGTTCGAATTCGGCCCGTACCAGAAGGGTCTGGTCGACACCGGCGTTGATCGAGGCCGATGCCTGCCCAGCAGCGAGCGACAGGCCCTGACCCACGTAGACCCGTCCCGCCGGTTGGATCCGGCCTGGCCGGCCGTGATGCACCAATACCAACGAGGTGCCGATCACCACCGCGGTCGTCGACGCGAGCGCGAAGGCGATGGCGATGGCCTCCAACGAGCTGGCCCCCATTGCCCACAACGTGAGCACGGCGATGGCTTTGGTGACATCGCCGGCCGACGAAGCCATATTGCCCCGTAGGAAATCGCGTTCGCTGTAGAAAAGGGCGGCGTTGGTCTTGTTGAGAGCGAAGTTGATGAAGTCCGACGCGGCCAACAACAGGACCACCCAGGTGGAAACCTGGGGGATGAGCAGGCGGGCGGGAACGGCGAGCAGAGCCAGGACCACCACCGTGGTGAGCAACGTGACCCGTGCTCCCCGAGCCCAGGCGTCGATGGCCGAGGATTCCTGGTGGGCGACGGACCGCATGAGGAGCTCGGGGGCTCCGAAGGAGGCGAAACCCAGAGCGATGGCGGCGATGGCCACCGAACCGGCGTAGATGCCGAAGGTGGCGGCATCGAGCATTCGGGTCAGGGTGGCGAACACGATGAGGCCCGAAACCGCGGACACGGCCAGTCCAACGCTGTTCCATCCCGTATTACCCACCGCCCGGCGCAGACCTTGACCGCCGAACGCGCCGTCGTCGGGAGCGGCGTCGGTCTCGGTCGGCGAAGACGGCCATGGACGGAGCCCCAACGAAGTGAACCCCATGATCGAACCCACGGCCCGGGCCATCCGGACCGATCCGTCGACCCGCCGTGCCGGGGATCGTGTCACCCAACCGAGCAGCGTCAGCACCAACCCCTGGAGGAGTCGTGCACACGGGGCCACGATCTGCTGTGGCGAGCGGCCGGCAGTGAGGCGACGGGCCCGAGCGAAGGTCTGGCTGCCCTGGAGCTCGCGTTTGAGCACGGTTGCGGTGTCGAAATCGCTGGGGACCAGGTGATCGTGCACCACCGCCTCCCGGCACCAGATCATGGTGGCCCCGTCTGCGCCCAGCTGCAGGGTGATCATGCCGTCTTCGCCGCCGGAGCGATTGAAGTCCTCGTCGAAGCGGGTGGTGTGCAGGAGGTGGCGGCGAATCAGCAGGTTGCCGCCGGCGGCATGGGTCACCGGCGTTCCGGTGGGGGCATCACCATGGTCGATGTTACGAAGCTCGAGTCTCCAGTCTTCGACCGGTTCGGCGCAGACGGCCACGATACGGCCCGCCACCACGTCGGCCTGATGCTGATCGGCGGCCGCCAACAACTCGAGCAGCCACAGTGGATGGACATCCTCGTCGTCGTCGAGGAATGCGACCCAGTCGGTGTCGAGGTCGACCGTGTCGAGAACGGCGTTGCGGGCGTGGACGAATCCAGCCCGGGGTTCGTGAAGATAGATGCACTCGAACGGTGCGCCGGGGGCGAACTCGCCGTGTACGAGGGCAGCCGTGTGGTCGTCGCCGTTGTCGGCCACGATCACCGTGACCTCGACGTGGTCGAGGCCGACTTCGAGGGCTGCCAACGATGTGAGCAGCCGGCGCAGCCCCTCGGGCCGGTGCCGGGTGGCGATGCAGACCGCAACCTTGACGGTGCGGGTGGCCAGCGGATGCGGCTGCAGCTCGGTCATGGCGCCATGGCTGTGGAGGGGCTCCGCAGGCTCGGGTGGCCGCGGCCGGCCCCCGCGGCCGAGGCGAGGGCCAATGCGAACAGGAACCAGAACAGGCGTGGCTCGGCGCTGACCACCGCTTCGGTGATGCCATGGATCAGCACCATGGCCACCAACGCGTCACGCAGGCGGACGGTCGACGCCGAAAGGCGCAGCAGGTACGAGAGGGCGGCTGCGGCGAACAGGACAGCCGGGATGATGCCGCCCATCAGCGTGAGCTGGACGAGCACGTTGTGGCCGTCCTGGACCTCGAAGGCGAGTTCGCCCCGCTCGAAGGCATCGAGATAGACCTCCCGGACGCCGGTGATGCCCCATCCGGTGAGCGGTCGGGCCTGGACCGCATCGACCGACGCGCTCCAGATGTCGGTGCGCCCGGTCAGGGTGGCGATCTCCTCGGCTTCGCCCGACCGACTGGCCTCGACCGCCACGTCGGTGGCGATGTCGGCCGACAAGGTGCTGACCAGCGCGGCCGCCACCACGATCACCACGAGGACCGCACTCAGCGGCGGGAGTACATCGCGGACGAGCATGAAGATGCCGACCGCGATGGCCAGAAGCGCCACGCGACTGTCGGAGGCGATGGTGGCCGCCATCCCGATGGGGACCAACAAGAGCCATACCGGCGACGTCGATCGCAACCAGCGGTGAGTGGCCAAGACCACAACGAGCGCCCCCTGGATACCGAAGCCATTGGCTCCTCCGCTGAGACCGCTGCTGCGGGCGTCACCGATCGAGTCGGCGAGACCGATCGTGACCACAACGGTCAGCACGGCGAGGGTCACCAACATGACCCGGTCGAACCCGAGCCGGTCCACCACCGTCACCGCGTACAAGACCGTGACCAACACGCCGAAGGCCACCAGGGCGTCGCCCACCGGGTTGAGGCCCCACGGGGCCATGATCATCAGCGCCAGGCCAGTGGCCAGCAGCCACCCCAGTGGTGCCCGGAGCCGAGACAGGCTCGGCGTCCAGACCAAGAAGGCCGCGAAGGCGAGCCCGTAGGTGACCAGCCTGATCACCCAGCGGGTGACGTCGACGTCGGCGTTCTCGCTGCCGATGCCGACGGCTGTGGGCTCGACGGCGAGCAGAACCAACACACCGGCCAGCACCAGGTGATCGAGTGGCTGGTGGCGACCCGTGGTCGTTGCCGTCATGAGCCCGCAGGGGCGGCGGCGGACATCATTGATCCGGTGGTGGGCTGGCGGGCGACGGTGGTGAAGTCCTCCAACAGGACAACACAGGAGGGTTCCAGTCCCAGATCATCGAGTCGGTGGGTGGTCGCCGAGAGATCGGCGATCGAGTCCCGGGAGCTGACGGCGACGACGATCGCATCGGCGGCGGTGAGCGCGGCGATCGGCACCTGGCCGCCGACGCCGTCCGACGTGGTCCGAGCGGTGAGCGCAGACAGTGCGTCCACGAGGGGAGGTTCGGCAGCGATCGTGCGCCCGGCGGTCATCACCACGCAGTCCGAGGTGGACCCGGCACCCACGCTGGCCAGGACCAGGCCGGCGCCATCGGCCGCGGTCATCGGTGTGGCACCCAGATCGAGCACCGGTACGTCGCCGACCAGGGAACGGACACGGCGGGCCGATCCGACGCGACCGCGTCGGCGAGCGATGAAGGGAACCAGCGCGGCGGTGAGGGCACCGGCCAGGGCCCCCGCCGCCAGGGCGATGGCGCCGGCGCTGGTGCCGGCCACCGGCAACACCGTGGCCGCCGAGACGTGCACGATCTCCGGATCCAGTCCGGCCGCTTCGATACGGAGCTGACCGAGGTCTTGTTCGAGGTCGGCTCGCGTGCGCTCCAGCCCGTCGAGCCGCGATCGAGCTTGGTAGAAGTCTGCTTCTGCGGCGCTGCGGTCGGGCGCATCGTCATCGTCGCGAATGGCTGCCGCTTGGGCTGCTTGGGCCTCGGCTTCGGTGATGCCGGCCGTGACCACGGCCAGCTCGTCCTCGACCTGCTGGGTTTGTTCGGCGAGGCTGTCGGCGTTCTGGGTGGCCCCAAGGGCGATCAGCCCGTCGGCCACGGCCTCTGCGGCGTCGATGGCGGTGGCGGTGTCGTCTGCGCTGGCGGTGATGACGATCCGGACGTCGCCGGTGGCGTCGGGTCCGGCACTGACATCGACACTCTGCACTCCGGGTGTGGTGGAGACCACACCTTCCACCACACCGGTCTCGGTGGCGGCCGCGATGTAGGCGTCACGGGTGCTGAAATGATGGGGCCACGCCACCGCTTCGGACACAGCCACCACGGCTTCGGCTTCGGCGTCCTCGCCAATCGTGGAGCGGGTGAACACGTAGGTGACGGCACCGACGAGCACCGCGACACCCACGATGAGCCAGGACCAGCGCAACAGGAGCCGAGCCGACTCGGTGATCTCGTTGCCGTCGTCCATACCTGACACCTGACCTTCCGCGCCGCGGACCACTCGGCCCGCACGCTCATCTTACGTCACGGTATGTCGATGCTCCTCGGCGTTCGATGAGTCAAATGGCCCGTCTTCGTCGCCGGCCGAGCGGGATTCAGGGGGCGACGGCCGCCCAGGCTTCGGCGACGGATTCGTCGCCGAAGATCTCGGTGTCGCCTCGCCCGCGACCCCACAGGAACAACAACAAATCAGACGCCGAACCGCGCACCGCGGCATCACCCTTGGCGTGTTCGTGGGTGAGCTCGAGGCGACCGTCGACTCCGCGTGCCATCCATTCACCGTCGCCGTCGGTGCGATGAAGGTGCAGCGATCCGGAGGGGTACTGGTCGTTGGCCCCGCGCATGCGGTAACGCATGCCGACCTCGAACACCTCGTCGATGGCGTCGGTGGCGATGTCGGCGTCGACAGCATCAACCGCCACGCCGGCTGCCCGCTGAGCATCGACGCGGTGCACGGCGATCTCGGACGCCATACGGCGGAAGTAGAACGATGCGGTGGGAATGCCGGCCCACGACCAACTCGTCTGGTCGGGGTCGGTGTGGCTCAGCACGTCGATGAGACGCTCGCCGGCGTCGGCGTACCAGGTCGCAGGATCGGACTTGGCCGACATGTCGGGGGCTGCCATCTCGGAGCCGCCCGTCTCGATCTGGGTGGCTGCGAAGTTGAAGACGTCACCCAGGTGTCCGAGCAGACCAGTGTTGTCCCACTCCGGGCAAGCCTCGATGGGCGCATCGGGCGCAGACTGGGCGGCCGATAACACCCGACGGTGGTCGGCGGTGATCGACTCGACGTAGCGCTGGGTGGGCAGGGGCAGGGTCATCGAACAGCTCCGTTCACGCCGAACGTTCGGCGGCCATGTCGTCGCGAATGTGCCGTTTGAGGATCTTGCCCTGGGCCGACCTCGGCAACATCTCCTCGGTGATCACCACCACCGAAGGAACCTTGAACGCGGCCAGACGTTCGCCCACGTGATCCTGGAGGTCTTCGATAGTGACCGACTCGCCTTCTCTGAGATACACCGCGCAGGCCAACTCCTCACCCAGGCGCTCGTGGGGGAGACCGAACACGGCCACCTCGTACACCGCCGGGTGTTCGGCGATGGCGGCCTCGACCTCGATGCAGCCGATGTTCTCGCCGGCCCGGATGACCACGTCCTTGGCTCGATCCTCGATGAAGACGAACCCTTCCTCGTCGATTCGGCCCAGGTCGCCGCTGCGGAGCCAGCCGTCGACGAAGGCCTCGGCCGTCTCTTCGGGTTTGTTCCAGTACTGGCGGATCACGTTGGGTCCGTAGAAGCAGATCTCGCCACGGGTGTTGGTGGGCACCTCGTTGCCGTCTTCGTCGATGACCTTGAGCTGCATGACCGGTACGGCGCGGCCGGCGCTCGACGGGCGCCCCATGTACTCGTCGCCCGAGTTCTGTGGGCCGTACGCCGTGGTCTCGGTCATGCCGTAGCCGATGCCGGGCCGACCGCGGCTGAACGTGCGGTCGACTCGTTTCACCATCTCCGGCGCCGCCGGGGCGCCACCGCCGCCCACACTCTTGAGGCTGGAGGTGTCGAAGCGGTCGAAGTCGGGACATTCGAGAACGTCCTGCACCATGGTGGGCACACCCACGAAGTTGGTGACCCGTTCTCGCTCGATCAACTCGAGCGCCCGGCGAGGTTCCCACTTGAACATCATCACCAGCTTGGTTCCGATGCCGAAGGCCCCGAGCATGACCGGCACACACCCCGTGACGTGGAAGAGGGGAACGGTGAGGATGAACGACGGCGGGTCGCTGGCCACCTCGGCGGCCGACGGCAGGTGCTCGTCGTCGGCGTCGCGAGAGGAGGCGAAGCGGACGGTGTCGACGGTGGCTCGGCACCAGTAGCCCATGAGGGCGTTGGTGTGGCAGCGATGGGTGGCCACCGCACCCTTGGGATGCCCGGTGGTTCCCGAGGTGTACAAGATGGTGGCGTCGTCGTCGGACTCGAGATCGACGGCGGGCGCCGCCGTTCCCAGCTCGATCAGATCGTCGTACCGGGTGGCGCCGGCCGGGTTGGTGCCACAACGAACGACGATCGGCGCCACGGCCAGCTCGTCGAGTCGAACGGCGATCCGTTCGAGGCGTTCCTGGTCGGCGATGATGACCTTGGCACCCGAGTCCTCGAGGCCATAGGCGAGCTCGTCGGTGCCCCACCAGGCGTTGAGAGGTACGGCCACCCCACCGGCACACAGGATGCCCACGAAACTGGTGACCCACTCGGGGTAGTTGCGCATGGCGATCGCCACCCGGTCGCCCTTTTCGATCCCGAAGTCGTCGACCAGCTGGGCGGCCAGAGCATGGCCGTGACCGACCACATCGGCGAAGGACCAGCGTTCGTCCTCGTAGATGAGGAAGTCCTGGTCGCCTCGTTCGGCGGCCTGGGCGAACAGCACAGGCAGGGTGGGCGCGGCGTTGGCGAAGACCTTGTAGGTCCGGCCCCGGATCTCGGCATCGACCAGGGCGAACGGTTGGTCGGCGCTGGTGAGGGCCGCGCAGGCCTCGTCGAACGTCAAAGTCAACGGATCATCCTGTTCTCACTGGGTCACGGACTGAGCCGGGA
>JBPCTQ010000349.1:0-3667 GCA_051011595.1 Acidimicrobiales bacterium | reverse complement strand
AAGGGGCGCTGAGAGAGGCCGAGCTCTGGACGGTGGCCGCCCGCGACCTCACCGGAGCGACCGTGCCCGTCGACGCCCTCGACGGGATGTGGAAGACGGTGCTGTTGCACCAGTTCCACGACATCATCCCGGGCACGTCGATCCACTGGGTGTACGCCGACACCCACGCCGATCACCAGCGGGTCCTGGGCCAGGCCGAGCAGATCGTCGCCGAGGCCTTGGGCTCGGTGGCTTCGGCGGTCGACGTCGGTGCCGCTTCGCGCCCCGTGCTGGTGGCCAATTCCCTGCCCTTCGACCGGCACGAGCTGGTCGAGGTCGATGACGGCTCGCTGGTAGCTGTGGCGGCACCGGCGTGCGGGTGGGCCGTGGTCGACCTCGATGCTCCACCCGGGATCGACTCGCCACCTGTGACGGTTGGTGCCAACTGGTTCGCCAACGGCATCCTGCGAGTCGAGTGGGACGAGTCCGGTCTGCTGACCTCGGTGCGCCACCTCGGTGCCGACCGCGAGGCGTTGGCCGAGGGCACGCGGGCCAACGTTCTCCAGATGCTCGACGACACCCCCGAGCACTGGGATGCGTGGGACATCGACCGGGCCGCCTTCGACACCGCCGTCGACCTGGCGGACGTCGACGAGATCGAGGTGGTTGCCGCCGACGACGCACGGGCCACGCTGCGCGTCGTCCGCACCTTCGGGTCGTCGCGTATCGAGCAGCGATTGCAGCTGACGCGGGGGAGTGGCCGGCTGGAGATCGCCTCGGTGGTCGACTGGCACGAGGACCACAAGCTGTTGAAGGTGGCCTTCCCGGTGGCGGTGGACGCAGACGTCGCCACCCACGAGATCCAGTTCGGCCACGTCGAACGGCCGACCCGGCCCCGATCCAGCTGGGACGAGGCCCGGTTCGAGACGTGCGCGCACACGTGGGTCGACCTGTCCGACGACGGCTTCGGGGTCGCCCTGCTCAACGACTGCAAGTACGGCCACGATGTGCAGGGCAACGTGTTGCGGTTGTCGTTGCTGCGGGCACCGACATGGCCCGACCCGGTGGCCGATCGGGGCCGCCACACCTTCACCTACGCGTTGTACCCCCACGTCGGCGGCCCAACCGATGGAGGGGTGATCGCCGAAGCGCACGCCCTGAACACACCGCTGCGGGTGGTGCCGGCCGGCGGCTCGTCGGCATCGGTGCCCTCCGAGCACTCGGTTGTTCACCTCGATGATCCCGGTGTTGTGGTCAGTGCCGTGAAGCCGGCCGACGATGGCGACGATCTGGTGGTGCGGTGCCACGAGGCATTCGGCCACGCCCGTAGGGTGCGTCTGCGGGTGCCCGGCGCCGAGTCGGCCTGGCCCGTCGACCTGCTCGAACAACCGACCGGTATCTCGCCGCTCGTCGCCGAAGAGGGCACTTTCGTTCTCGAGCTGGGCCCGTTCGAACTGGTGACCTTGCGATTGGTGTCAGACGAGACTCGCTCGGGCTAGATCGGCGCAACCGACCGTGTCGGTCGCGACCCGGCGCGGCCCATGGGTTTGTCTCGGTCGATCGGGAGCCGACGGTAGGGTCCGTTGATGGCTGGTCAGCACCCACTCCGTTTCGGTTGGCTCTCTCCCTGCATCGGGAATCGGTGGAGTGATCACAAGCCGATCGTGGTGGAGCAAGCGAAGACGATCCTGCCGACCGTCGATGAGCTCTTCGATTCGATGTGGATCGCCGATCACTTCTACGGCTTCGATGAGAAGACCGACCCGTTCGTCGAAGCATGGACGTCGCTGACGTGGTTGGCCGCCAAGTTCCCCAATGTTCTGCTGTGTCACCACGTTCTGGGCCACGGGTACCGTCCGCCGGCGCTCACCGCCAAGATGGCGGCGACCTTGCAGGTGTTCTCGGAGAACCGTTTCATGCTCGGCATCGGGGCCGGTTGGCGAGGCGACGAGTACCAGGCCTACGGATACGAATTCCCCAAGCCGTCTGTCCGGTTCGCCCAACTCGAAGAGGTGATTGCGATCTGCCGTCTGATGTGGACAGAGGATCTCCCGACCTTCGAAGGCGAGTACTTCTCGATCGTCGAGGCGGCAGCTCCGCCGTTGCCGGAGGTGGTTCCGCCGGTGTGCATCGGGGCGAACGGGGAGAGGGTCGGGCTGCCATTGGCCGGACGGCTGGCCGACATGTGGCACGGCGGCGGCTCGGACCCGGCTGATTGGCTGCGCAAGCGGGACATCGTGTTCGAGGCTGCTGCCGAAGCCGATCGTGATCCGGCGGGAATCGAGACCGGGATCACCATCGAGCGTCCGCTGCCGACGTCCGACGCCGAGTCGGCCGAGCTTCTCGAGATGATCGGCCGCTGGCACGAGGTCGGTGTGGACCACTTCGTGATGGACTTCGGCAACCCGGATGACACCGACCCGATCCGCCGGTTCGCGGAGCAGGTCATCGCCCCGCTTCGCTGACCGGCGAGCCCATCTGGCCAGATCTGAATCCGGTCGGTGATCGTGGGTGACCCGCATTGTCGTTGGTTTCGACCCAGCAGGCGACCTCGGCCCAGGAGTATGCGGCGCCGGGATGCCGGCACGAACCCAGCCCAGTTGATCGCGGCCCGAACCGCGGATCTGTGTCGTCGCAGCCAGGTCGCTAGGCGGCGGACCGGGCGGTGAGCTCGTCGATGCGAGCTGCGTAGGAGCTGGCCAGGTCGCGGAGCCAGCCACCTCCGTCGCCTTCATGTGCGGGACCGTGCATCAGGGCCAGGGTTTCGGGCTCGAGCTCGGCCAGACGTTCAACGGTGGCCACAGTGGTGGGAGCCAGGCTCGAGTACCCGAAGCCGTTCTCGGCCTCGATGGTGGCGTTCATCGGCGAGTCGTGACTGAGCGCGGGGCCGTCACCCAGCTGGGTGAACAGGTCGCCGCAGAGCAGAGTGCCGGTGGATTCTTCGTAGAGGACTCCGGCGTCCCATCCATGAGGCACGTGGGGGGTGGCGATGTAGCGCAGTTGCTTGCCACCGATGTCGAGACACTCACCGTCGGTGAGTGGGCGCGGCGCACGGTCGGCGAGGTCATTGACCGACACCATGCAGCCCAGGCCCCCGAACGCCACTGCGGCCTGAGGTGCGGCGTCGAGCCACTGGTTCATGGCGCCGCACTCGTCGGCTTCCACATGACCGAAACTGATCCACCGCAGCCGGTCGAGGGGAAGCACACGGGCCACGGCCTCGGAGGTCAGTGGGAACAGCGCCCTCATACCCGTGTGGAACAACAGCGGTTCGTCTCCGGTGACGAGGATCTGGTTGAACGACATACCGGCGTCGGGCACGTAGGTGGAGATCCGATAGATGCCTTCGGCGATTTCGTCGGTTGCGGTCTGCATGGCGGGTTCCTTGCTGGGGTGCGGTGGTCGGACGATCAGAAGGGCACGATGGTGGTCATCAGACCGTTGGCTTCGGCTCGCCCGGCCAGGATCCGGCAGAACTCGACGGCGTCGAATTGCAGGGATTCCGGGGTGCCATCGCCCTGAACGGGGACGGTGTAGTTCCCTCCGGCCGGCCCGGTGAGGGAGAGGTCGAAGGGTTGGCCGTGGCGGCGAGCCCATTCGGCCACCACGTCGGCCACGATGCGCCCGTCGTGGTCAGCGGTGAGCTCGAGCTCGGCACCGGTCACCCTCGTCGCGTCGACTCGGTGCA
>JBPCTQ010000348.1:0-5183 GCA_051011595.1 Acidimicrobiales bacterium | reverse complement strand
CCCGTCGACCTGTACGACCTTCGGCGTGGCGAACCGCGCCTTCGCTACGCGGGCGAGGATCCGGTCGGGCCGTAGGCGGCGGCTGCTCTCCTCGGCTTCCTTCCAGCTTCCTTCCTCGACCAACCCTGCGCCCGCTCCCGAACCTCGTCGCCTCTCACGGAGGGGGTTTGGTTCGGGTTGGGGGTAGCTCGTCGGGGGTGGCGGGGCGCAGCTGCCACGTGCCCGTGTCGGGATGGCGCTCGACGGTCTGGCGGGTTTCGTGGGTGTGGTGGTGGCAGTCGGTGCACAGCAGCACCAGGTTGGTGATGTCGGTGCGGCCCTTGGCCGGGGCCTCGAACGGGATGAGGTGATGCGCTTCGCAGCGGTTGGGATGGGCGCCGCAGAGCACGCAGCCCTTGTCGCGGGCCAGCAGGGCTCGCCATTGGGCGGCGGTGACCGTGCGCACCCGGCGGCCCAGCCACAGTGGCTCGCCCCGAGCCGAGAAGATGGCGCCGACGAGGTCGGCGTTGCACATCAGCCGATCGAGCACCGATCGGGGGATGACGCCGGTGCCGAGCAGTTCGGCCTGGGCGTCGCCGTCACTGCCCACGGCATCGATGGGGGCCACGAGGATGGCGCTGGCCCGAACCGGCTGGCCGGGGTCGCCCGCTTCGGCGGTTCCGGGTCCGGTGGCGAGTTGGTGGAGCGCATCGAAGAGGCGTTCGTCGCGGGTGCGGCCACGTTTGGTCGCGGGTACGTCGCGGCCGCCGTCGTCGTCGAAGAGCTGGCGGGACCGGGCCATGATGGCTTCCCAGATGGCGTCGATGGCGGGGCTGTCACCTTCGGCGTGGATGGCTTTGGTGCCGCGCTCGGTGGTGTAGCGGGACACCTTCCGTAGCCGGCGATGGCGTTGATAGTCGGACTCGAGGTCGGCATCGCTGTGGTGGCCGGCCAACCAGTCGCGCGACACCGTGCGGGCCTGATCGGGGTTCACATTGGCCAAGCGATCGACCAGCCCGTCGTCGCGGGCGGCATCACCGTCTGTCTGCTCGGATGCTGCGGCGAGGGCGTCGAGGTGCTCGCCAGTGAGCCGGCCCTGGTCGAGGTCGGTGGCGAGGCCGGGGTTGTGGGTGAGGATCTCGGCTCGTTTGGACCGCTTGCGGGCCTCGGCCGCGCTGCGGGTGCTGCCCCGACCGGCAGCCTCCTCGACCTCACGAACCGACGCACCCGCCCGCCGTCGATCGGCCAACAACTCGGTCTCGAGGGCCTCCAGTCGGCGCACGAACCCCTGACTCCGCCGCAACGCGACCTCGGCTGGACAGGAGCGCAGCTCGTCGACCAAATGCCCGAACGTGGCGTCGAGCGCATCAACCGGTGTCGGGATGGCGAGGAGCTGATGGTCGACCAACGTCATACCCCAGACACTACGAAGGGGGTCTGACAGTCTCGCCGCTGTCCGGCCTCGGCCCGGATCTTTTTCGAAGGTTGGGGGACGCGCCGTTCTCACCTCGGCGCAACCGGCCGGAGCCGAGCAACCAACCGGCGGAGATCCTCCCGTACGGGAAGATGAGCGCAGGGGTCGTCAAGGAAGGAACCCGAGGAAGGAAGCCGAGGAGAGAAGCCGCCGCCTACGGCCCGACCGGATCCTCGCCCGCGTAGCGAAGGCGCGGTTCGCCACGCCGAAGGTCGTACAGGTCGACGGGCAACCCGTTGTCCTCGGCGTAGTCGTCGGTCAGATAGCGGCGGTTTCCGCCCGGCCGGTTGAAGACGTCGTTCAGGAACGCCACCGAGTACAGGTTCGTCAGCCGCTCGGCCTCTTCGATGTCGATCAACGTCGGGCCGCACCCCTCCTCGGCCTGCGCGATGAGGACACTCAACAACACAGGCGGAAGGCCGGCATCGAGCAGTTCGTCGACCAGATCGCACATGTTGAGGAACGAGTTGTGGCCGGCCGAAAGGATGTCGACGCGATACGAGCGGCGAGAATCGATCAGACCGAACGGCCGCGTGGTACCGGGATCGACGGGCACGGTGATGTCCTTGGTCCCCGACAAGAAGAGGGCCGGCACATCGATGTTCTCGAGGTCGGCATCGCTCAGGCCCCCTGATGCGCCGGCGAGCGGAATGATGGCGTCGACTCGAGAATCCGGTTCGATGCCGAGCGCCTCCACGCCACCGGCGACCGCAAGGGCGGTGTAGCCACCGAACGAATGGCCGGCGACCGCTATTCGACGCTCGTTGATGAGGTTGTCGTAGCGATGATCGTCGTCCTCGTTCATGGCGAGGATCTCGTCGAGCACGAAGCTGATGTCCTGGGGCCGCAAGACGACCATCTCCGAGCCGGGAATCTGGGTGCCGAAGAACGCATCAAGAGCGGTGTTGCCGACGTGATCAGGAGCAACAACAACGAACCCGTGACTGGCGAGGTGCTGCATCAAGAACCACGACTGCGAGCGGAAGCCGCCCGAACCATGGGAGAAGGCCACGAGGGGGAAGCGACCCTTTCCGGCTGGTTCGGGAGCGTCGAGGGCGTACTCGAGCTCGTAGTTGGTGACGAACAGGTCGAGTTCGGCCTTGGGCACACCGACGGCGTCGTCGACATCGACCGGATACCAGACATCGACCGGCAGCGTGCGATCGCTGCGAGCGGTATCGACGAGCTCGAAGGTCTCGTACCCGATCGCCCACGGACCGAGCTCCTCGGCCGGGGCTCGACCTGGTTTCGGCGACGAGCGATCTCCTGCACCGGCGACTGGTGCGGCGACCAACGCCGTCATCAGGGTCGCCAACACGACCAGAACAACACATACCCGCTTCATGGAGACCCCCTGTGGCGGCCGGGCCGAACGGTCCGGACTCCGCACGCACGGCACGGTAACCGCCGGCCTCACCCAGTGACCAGCCGCCGAGGGCCCTGGTCACCGACCACCAGCCGCGGCCGGGAGGCGTTCCGGCCGGAAGCCCTCGATCTACTCGAGCCCCGTCCAGTCCTCGGGGTTGGCTTCGAAGAAGCGGTCGATGACCTCACCGTCGACCCCATCGACGAGCACCAGGCCTCGCTGGGACGGCGGCGACTCGTGGGAGTACAACAGGATTCGCCACGTCGGGCGGCTGCGCAGGCCTCGCCACCCGAGCTGCGCCGACGCGTGGCCCACCGGAAATCCGGCCTCGCGGGTGGCCGCCACCAAGGCGTCACGTTCGTCGACGGCGAGGTTCCAGCCGGCCTGCAGGTGGTAGAGCCCCACCAGGGCCAGACCGATACCCGCCCACAAGAACCCGTCGTTCACCAGCACCCGGTCGGCGTCGCCCGTGGCCACCCACAAGGCCACACAGCCGGCCGCCATGACCAGATAGATGACACCCGGGACCCGCCGGCGGCTGTTGTTGGGAAAGAGATACGGGCCGACGAACTCACTGACGTTGAGATCGGCGGGAAGCTCGTCGACCACATCTTCGTCACGAACCGGAAGGTCGGGCGCTGCCGTCTCGTCGGCTTCGGCGCCGTCGTCACGAGGTTCACTCACGGCGCCGAGCCTACGGCTGGGCCACGCCGGGCGCCTCGTCCGGCCACACGTCGACCAGCCGCTGCCAGGTGTCGCCGAGCGACTCGGGCAGGACCCGGGCCTCGGCCACCGATGTCATGAAGTTGGTGTCGCCACCCCACCGGGGCAGCACGTGCACATGCAAGTGGTCGGGAACACCGGCCCCCGACCCTTCGCCGAGGTTGAGGCCCACGTTGACGCCGTGGGGCGAATAGGCCGCCTGCACGGCGGCCACCGCACACCGCACTCCGAGCCACAGCTCGGCGTGTTCGGCGTCGCTCAGCTGGGCCAGATCGGCGACCCCCCGCTGGGGCAGGACCATGACGTGACCCGACGTGTAGGGGTAGGCATTCAACAGCGCGAAACATGATGACCCCCGCCACACGATGTAGGTCTCACGATCGGATAGACCGCTGGCCAGGATGCCTTCGAAGAGTGTGAGGCCATCGGGAATCGACGCGGCGCGAGCATCGTCGTCCTGGGCGATGTAGGGCAGACGCCAGCCCGCCCACAGTCGATCGAGCTGCCGATCGCTCACTCCGGGCCCGCGCTAGCCGTTGGCACTCTTGGCGTCGATCTCGATGGTCAACCGTTTGATGAAGTCGTCGACGGTGACATCCCGGTCGGGATCGGATTGCCCGCGCTGGTTCACGCCGACGGTGCCGTTGGCCAAGTCGTCGTCGCCGACGACCAACAGATACGGGATCTTCTCGACCTTGCCGTTGCGGACCCGTTTGCCCAGCGGTTCCGACGCTCGGGCGACATCGACCCGGAAACCCTCGGAGCGGAGCTGGGCGGCCAGGCCATCGACGTGGTCCTCGTGCTCGTCGGCCACCGGCAACAGACGAACCTGCACCGGGGCCAGCCAGGCGGGGAACGCCCCGGCGTAGTGTTCGATCAACACACCGAAGAACCGCTCCAACGAACCCATGAGGGCGCGGTGGATCATGACCGGCTGATGCCGCTGGCCGTCGGCGCCCACGTATTCGAGCCCGAACCGTTCGGGCAGGTTGAAGTCGAGCTGGATGGTGGACAGCTGCCAGGCCCGCCCAATGGCGTCGCGGACGTCGACATCGATCTTGGGTCCGTAGAAGGCACCACCCCCCTCGTCGACCACGTATTCGAGCCCAGCCTTTTCGAGCGCTTGGCGCAGGCCCTCGGTGGCCATGTCCCAGATCTCGTCGTCGCCGACGGCTTTCTCGGCCGGACGGGTGGAGAGCTTGGCCTGGAAGTCGTCGAAACCGAAGGCCCGCAACACCGACAGGACGAAGTCGAGCAACGAGGCCAGCTCGCTGCCGATGTCGTCGCGGGTCGTGAAGATGTGGGCGTCGTCTTGGGTGAATCCACGGCTGCGCATCAACCCGTGGACGGCACCGGAGAGCTCGTAGCGGTAGACGGTTCCCAGCTCGAAGTACCGGAGCGGGAGGTCGCGATAGGACCGCAGCGAGCTCCGGTAGATCATCACGTGGAACGGACAGTTCATGGGCTTCGGGTAGTACGTGGCGCCGTCCATCTCCATGGGCGGGTACATACCGTCGGCGTAGAAGTCCAGGTGGCCGCTGGTCTCCCACAGCACACTCTTGGCGATGTGGGGGCTGTAGACCATGTCGTACCCGCCGTGCTCGTGGCGCCAGCGGCTGTAGTCCTCCATGGCGGTGCGGA
>JBPCTQ010000347.1:0-12122 GCA_051011595.1 Acidimicrobiales bacterium | reverse complement strand
TCGTCGATGGGCCGCACCCAGGCCTCTCCGGCGCAGTAGCCCGGCACGTTGGCGGCCCCCGTCTGCTCCAGGTAGCTGTTGTAGCCCGCTGCGTACCCCCGGATGGTGTCCTTGATGTCGTCGTCGTAGGCGTCGAAGTCGCTACTGGCTCGTGCATAGGTGTCGAGCCCCGCGTACACCACGTCGCTGGCCAGTTCGTCCTCACCGAAGAACATGGCCCGCTCGCTGCGCCCGGTGAGCACGATGTCGGCCAGCGTGCAGAGATGATCTTCGGCGAAGGCGAAGCCGTATCCGAAGCCCAGGCTGCCCATGTCGGCGGCCAGGATGTGGGGCACGTTGTTCTCGGTGCGTCGGATGGTGGCCTCGTACTGGTCTCCCTCGACTCCCTCCCCCGGGGTGGTCGACGCACCGCCGGTCTCGCTCGACGGCGGTGGCTCGGTGCTCGACGGGGGATCAGCCTCGTCGCTCGACGACGAACAGGCGGCAGCCAGGACCACGAACACCAGCGCCGCACTCAATGCCCTCAGGGTGCGCATGGCGCCACCCTAGCCAGCCGGCTACACACCTTCGGTACGAGGCGACGTGTGCCAAGGAACACCGTCGTCGCTTTTGCCGCCCGCAACGGCACCGGCGAGGGTGACCCGATGTCCGACGATCGGTTGGTGACGCCGCGCTTCATCGTGGTCACGCTCGCAGCGTTGGCGTACTTCGTCGCCATCGCCGCCGTGTTGCCCGTGCTGCCGGTGTATGTGGAGACCGACCTGGGCGGGTCGAGCTTCGAGGTCGGTCTGTCGGTCGGTGTCATGGGTCTGTCGGCTGCGCTGCTTCGCCCCATCCTGGGCGCCATCGGCGACCGGAAGGGTCGCCGGTTCGTGATGATGACCGGGGCGCTCATCGCCGGCGCCGGCATGTTGTTGCTGGTCGGTGCCTCGTCGGTGGCCATGGTGGTGTTGGCCCGCCTGGTCACCGGGGTGGGGGAGGCCTTCACCTTCGTCGGGGCGGCCGCCGCGGCCCAGGACCTGGCGCCCGAAGATCGCCGAGGTGAAGCGGCTTCCTACTTCTCGCTGGCCATCTACGGAGGTTTGGCCCTCGGGCCGCTGGCCGGCGACGCGCTGGCCGATGCCCAGGGGGCCGACGCGGTCTGGCTGTTCGCGGCGGTGATGTGTGCGGTGTCGGCCGGCCTGGCCTGGATCTCGGCGCCGGGAGCCACCGCCGAGATGGCCGATGTGGAACGGCCGGCCACCTGGCTGCACCGAGCCGCCGTTCGACCGGGCATGGTCCTGGGCCTGGTGTTGATGGCCCAGGCCGGATTCGTGAGCTTCATCCAGCTCTACTCCGACGACATCGGCATCCGCATCGGCGGCCTGGCGTTCCTGGTGTTCGCCCTGGTGGTGGTGACGTTGCGGCTGGTGGCCGCCAAGGTGCCCGACCAGGTTCCCACCATCACCCTGGCCCGGTTCGCCGCCGTGTGTTCGGCCAGTGGCCTGGCCATCATCGGGCTCACCCGCAGCACGGCCGGTGTGGTGATCGGTACCGTCATCCACGCCGTTGGCCAGACCTTCTTGTTCCCGGGCCTGTTCAAGGTGGTGATCGAGACGGCAGGGGAGCGTTCCCGCAGCCACGCCATCGCCACCTTCTCGATGTTCTTCGATCTGGCCACCGGTCTGGGCGGTATCACGCTGGGGCTGGCCGCCGACGGGTTCGGCACCGAAGCGGCTGCTTTCCTGGTGGGTGCGGGTCTGTGTGGGGCCACCGCGTTGTTGGTGGGCCCGCTGGTGGGGCCGGCGGTGGCCACCCACGCCGAGCTCTGACGGTTCACCGTGGGTTCGATCGGCCACCCATCGTGTGCCGCCCGACGCGTTGCGTGGGTGGATCGGCTTATTGTCACAGAAGGACTGCGACCGGTACCGTCGTTGAGATACATCGGGGACCGCTGAGGAGCTGTCTGTGTCTGATACTGCTGAGCGCGTCTTCATCGAGCTGGGCGAAAAGGAAACTCCGGCCGCGATCTCCGGGTCGCTTTTGGTGCTGGTGGGCCTGCGCGGCCCCATCGTGCCGGCGTACGACGAATTCCCGCCGCTGGCCCTCGGTATGGACAGCATGGCGTTCCTCGAGGAAGTGCTCGGCGGTGATCACACCATCTCGTCGGCCATCGACGCGGTCGAGTCGAGGATGGGTGTCAACGCCACTGCGCTGTTCAGCTTCGCCGAGGAGCTGAAGCGCCGAGGGCTGCTGGTGACCGAACGGCACGAGCAGCATGAGGTGACCGAGGCCCCCACCTTCGGCGACGAGGTCGATCTCGACGATGCCGGGTCCGACGCCGAGCTCAACGCGCTCGCCTTCGCCATCCCCATCGTGTTGTCGGTTGGTCCGCGTGGGTTCGAACAGATCGACCACGACGGGCAGGTGCTGTCGCGTATGACGGCACCCGAGATGCATGCCGCCACCAGATTCTGTGTGGGTACGTCCATCGGCGACGCCTACGAGCAGCATCGCGACGAAGCTCAGGGCATGGCGTTGTCGAACGATGAACACGCAGCCCTGCTGCGGAGGCTTCGGGCCAGCTCACTCATCGCCATTCGTGATCCCGACGCCCCCGAATACCAGAAGATGGCCATCAACCGTCAGCGCATGCGCGACGGCAACGCCCGCCGCCGCCGGGTGGTGAAGCGCAGTCTCGAACTGGTGGCCGAATACGAGGCTCGTGAGGACGAGATCGAAGCCCAGACCGGCTTCCGGCGGGTGCGGGTGATCCCCATCGAGAACCAGCTCCAGCCGCCGCCGCTGGCCCTCGGCTGCCTGGTCGCCTACGCCAAGGCCTTCGAGGGTGGGGTGCTCAACGACACCTACAGCTATCACCCGCGTTTCTTCTTCCCGGCCGAGCAGGACGTCGTCGACCTCGGGGAGACCCCGTCGATCTACCTGTTCTCCAACTACGTGTGGTCGGTCGACGACCACCTCCAGTTGTCGAAGACGGTGAAGGAACGTTCGCCCGCCAGCATCACGATCCACGGTGGGCCCAGTACACCCAAGTACGAAGAGGACGCCCAGCAGTTCTTCGTCGATCACCCCCACGTCGACGTCGCCGTGCGTGGTGAGGGCGAGGAGACGTTCGCCCATGTGCTCAAGGCACTGGAGGCCAGCAGTCGCGACGGCGCGTTCGACCTCGAGGTGCTGCGCGAGGTCGAAGGTGTCTCCTTCATCGATGCCGACGGCCAGCTGGTGCGCACACCCGATCGAGACCGCATCGCCGATCTCGACATCATTCCGTCGCCCCTGCTCACCGGCTTGTTCGACGCGTTCGCAGCGGGCCCGATCGAACACATCGTGCTCGAGACCAACCGGGGCTGCCCTTATGGGTGCACCTTCTGCGACTGGGGTTCGGCCACGGCGTCGCGCATCCGCAAGTTCGATCTCGACCGGGTCAACGAAGAACTGGAGTGGATCGCCAAAGCCGAGATCCACAACATCGGCATCGCCGACGCCAACTTCGGCATCTTCTCGCGCGATGTCGACCTGGCGAACTTCATCGTCGAGCTCAACAAGAAGTACGGCTTCCCGCGCGCCGTTGGACCCAACTACGCCAAGAACACGGTGAAGCACCTACGCCCCATCATCGAGTCGTGGGCCGACGCCGGCATCCTCGCCGACGGCAAGGTGGCGCTCCAGTCCATGGACGAGGAGACACTCACCGCCATCCGCCGCAAGAACATCAAGACCGAGAAGTACAACCAGCTGGCCGAAGAGTTCCGCCAGAACAAACTGCCGCTGTCGGTCGACATCATGATGGGACTGCCCGGCTCCACCGTGGCGTCGTTCGCCGACGACATGCAGAGCATCATCGATCGCGACGTGCATGCCGCCATCCACGAGACCACGTTGCTGCCGAACAGCCCGATGAACGCGGCCGACTACCGGGCCGAACACGGCATCACGGCCAAGGTGGGCGAGATCGTCAAGGAGACCAACAGCTACACCCGTGACGAGTGGGACCACATGGGGTACCTGCGTTCGGCCACCTATGTCTTCGACATGGCCGGTGTGGCCCGCCACGTGGGTCGGTTCGCCCGTCAGGAGACCGGGCGTCGTGAGATCGAGTTGTTCGACCAGATGGTGCGCCAGGCCATTGGTGATCCCGGGCGCTGGCCCACGCTGAGCTACGCGCTACGGGCCATCAAACACCGCATGATCGCGCCGGCCACCTGGCGGTGGTTCGTCGACGAGCTCCATCAGTTCGCGGTCGAGCAATGGGGTCTGCCCGATGACTCGGCCCTGCAGACGGTCATCGCCGTCCAGCACGCCGTGCTGCCGGCCACCGGGCGTGAGTTCCCCATCGAGCTCGAGCTCGCCCACGACTACGTGGCATGGAACGACGCCGTGGTGGCTGCCCGCAACGACGGTCACCACTTCGACTGGGAGAAGCAGCCGCTGCGCCGTCTGTCGGAGTTCGGCCCCGCCCGGTTCGTGGTCGAGGACGCCGACGATGCCTGTACCAGCGCCATTGGTCAGAACATCGACCGCTTCATTCACGATCACGCCAACTGGGATCTCGCCGCCAGCATCGGCCGGGCCCGCGTGGCCGCCCCCGAAGAAGCCCGCCACCGGTAACCCGCCCACCCCGAAATTGCTGCGATTTCGCGCGCTCAGCGCGCGCCATCACCGCAATTTCGGGCTAGAGCGCCATCATCTCTGCGTAGTTGGTTTCGTAGAAGCGGTCGCGAGCGGTGTCGTCGACGTCGTCCATGGTCTCCTCGAAGCGGGCCACAGGGTCGCGACCCCCCTCGGGGTGCGGGTAGTCCGATGAGAAGAGGAACAGATCGTCGCCGCACTGATCGATGAGCCAGCCGACATCTTCCCCCGCGAACGGCGTGAACCAGAGTTGGCGGTGGACGTACTCGGACGGTTTCATCTCCAGGCCGGCCAGGGTGGGTTCGGTGCGGCCGAAGGTGCGGATCACACTGTCGAGCCGGCGCAACCACGAGGGCACCCACATGGCGCCCTGCTCGATACAACCCCCTCGCAGCCCGGGATGGTCGGCGAACACGCCGTCGAGCACCATGGCCGACAGGAACTGCTCGGGCAGTTGGTTGAGGGCCATGTAGTCCTTCGATCGCACGTTCTCGCCGCCGCCGAGGAAGTCGGTGACCGGGCGGCCGTTGTCGTGGAACGGGGGACGGACAGGCCGCCCACCACCGCCGATGTGGAGCATGAACGGGATGTTGCGCTCTTCGAGGGTGGCCCAGATGGCGTCGTAGTCCTCGTGGGTGGGCGAGACGCCGGTGCGACCGGGATCGGACGGGAACAAGATGGCCCCACACCCTTCGTCGAGGGCATCGGTGACCAGTCTGAGTGTGTGCTCGGGATCGATCCACAGCACCTGACCGACAGCCACCAGGCGATCGTCGTCGCGGCAGAAGTCGGCCATGGCCCGGTTGAGGGCCCGGCTGCCGCCCACGGTGAGATCGAGGTCGTCGCCCACGAACTGCAGGGCGGCGAAGGTGGAGAACACCAGCTGGCTCGAGAACCCCAGCAGGTCGAGGGCCCGGCTGCGTTCGGCCGGGTCGAAGGCACCCAGGGCGCTCCAACCCTTGGCGGTGAGCAGTTGGTCTTCGAGGCGTTGGGCGGCGGCTTCGTCGCCCCGTCGGGCCTCGGCGTCGGCCACTGCCTGGTCGGCCGACTTCCCGGCCCGGCCCAGGTCGAGTGGTCGGATGCGGTCGCGTACGTCGGGGTCGGCGTATTCGGGAATCCAGTCCGAGAGCTCCATGACGTGGCTGTCGGCGTCGTGGACGGTGCGGTCGTGCACGTAGGTCATGGTGGCGGTCCCCCTGTTGCTGGCGCCCAGTCTGCCAACTCCACCCCGCCACCCCGAAATTGCTGCGATTTCGCGCGCTCAGCGAGCGTCATCGCAGCAAATTCGGCTAGGAGGGTTCGAGGGCGAGGTCCAGCACTTCGCTGACATCGGTGGCCAGGTGGATGGTGAGGGCGTCACGCACCGACTCGGGCACGTCGTCGAGGTCGGGGCCGTTGGCCACCGGCAGGATCACCTCGGTGAGCCCGGCCCGATGGGCCGCCAACACCTTCTGCTTCACCCCGCCGATGGGCAGCACCCGCCCGTGCAGGGTGACCTCACCGGTCATGCCGACGTTGGCCTTCACCCGCCGCCCGCTCAACAAGCTGGCGATGGCGGTGGTCATGGTGATGCCGGCCGACGGGCCGTCCTTGGGCACCGCTCCGGCAGGGAAGTGCACGTGCAGGCGTCGATCCAGGCCCGACAATCCCAGCTCATCAGCGTGGGCCCGCAGGTACGAACGGGCGATCTCGGCCGACTCCTGCATGACATCACCCAACTGACCGGTGAGGGTCAATCCGGGCTCACCGTCCATGGCCGAGGCTTCGACGAACAACACATCACCGCCGGCACCGGTGACGGCCAGGCCGGTGGCCACCCCGGGGATGGCGGTGCGGTCCTCGGTCTCCTCGCGCGGAACGGGCCGGCCGAGCAGGTCTTCGAGCTCATCGGGATCGATGCTGACGCTGCTCCCATCGCCCCCGTCGTCGGGCAGGCGGGTGATGCCCTTGCGCAGGACCTTGTCGAGCAGCCGTTCCAGCTGGCGGACGCCGGCCTCCCGAGTCCAGTCGGCGGCGATGCGATCGATCACCTCGTCGCTCACCACGATCTCGCCGTCCTTTAGGCCCGAACGTTCCCGGAGCCGGGGCAGCAGGTGGTCGCGGGCGATGGCCGCCTTCTCGTCGTCGGTGTAGCCGTCGAGCGTGATGACCTCGAGGCGATCGAGCAGGGGCCCGGGGATGGTGTCGAGTCGATTGGCGGTGGCGATGAACACCACGTCGCTGAGATCGAGCTCGAACTCGAGGTAGTGATCGCGGAAGCTGTGGTTCTGGGCCGGATCGAGCACTTCGAGCAGCGCAGACGACGGATCGCCGCGCCAGTCGGCGCCCACCTTGTCGATCTCGTCGAGCAACACCACCGGGTTCATGGCGCCGGCTTCGGTGAGCGCTCGCACCACCCGTCCGGGCCGAGCCCCTACGTAGGTACGGCGATGGCCGCGGATCTCGGCTTCGTCGCGGATGCCGCCCAGGGCGAGACGAACGAAGGGTCGATCGAGGGCGCGGGCCACCGATTCACCCAGTGAGGTCTTGCCCACGCCGGGCGGGCCGACCAGGGCCAGGATCACGCCGCCCCGTCGGTTGCCGTCGATCTCGACGTTTCGGGATCGACGAAGCCGTCGAACCGCGAGGTACTCGACCAAACGTTCCTTCACGTCGTCGAGTCCGGTGTGGTCGGTGTCGAGAACCTCACGAGCGGTGTCGAGCTCGGGTTCGGTGTCGACTCGTTCGCTCCACGGAATGTCGAAGACGGTGTCGAGCCAGGTTCGGATCCAGCTGCCCTCCATACTCTGCTCCGATGTGCGTTCGAGGCGCTCGATCTCGGCTTCGATGGCTTCGGTGACGGCGGTGGGCAGCTCCAGGTCGGCCAGGCGGCTGCGGTATTCGGCAACCGCGTCGTCGCCCCCTTCGCCCAGCTCGGACTGGATGGCTGCCAGTTGGCGGCGCAGCACGTGCTCGCGCTGCTCGCTTTCGATGCCGGCGTTGACATCGTCGCGGATCTTCCGGGTGACCTCGACCTCGCTCAGGGCGTGTTCGGCCCATCCGATGGCCAGCTCGAGTCGGGCTTCCACATCGAGGGTCTCGAGCAGTTCGAGGCGTTGCTCGAAGCTCAGATCAGGCCAGTAGGCGATGGTGTCGGCCAGCATCCCCGGGTCGTCGGTGTCGGGCAGGGCCGAGGCCAACCGCTGACCACCGAGGTGGTCGAGGAGGGTGCCGGCCACCTGGCGGTAGCGGCTGGCCAGTTCGCGGGCTCGGTCGGTGATCTCGGGTTCGTCGACCGGTTCGGCCGTGACCCAGAGGCCACCACTGGTGCCGATTGCGCCCCCACCGAGGACCGCCCGGCCGGTGGCCCGCACCATCAGCGCCGGGGTGCCGTTGGGCAGGTCGCCGCGATTCTCGATATGGGCGAGGGTGCCGATGCGGGCAAAACGTTCGTCGTCGATTCGGGGCACCAGCACCAGGTCGCCGTCGGCCGCTGCATCGGCAATGGCGCGAGCCTCGTCGGACTCGAGGGCAATGGTGATCACCATCTCGGGCAGCACCACACCCTGGGGGAGCGGCAGCAGCGGAAGGGTGAGGGTGGTGGTGGTGTCGGTGCTCATGAGGTCTCCTCGGGTGTGGTGGTGCTCGGCTCGGCGGACGGGAACGAAGCTCTCGATGGACGACCAGACCGCACCGGTTGGTTCGAATACTGGTCATTGACGGATCGGTAATTACAAGATTACAGTGCATCAACAGCTATCCGGCCGCGATATTCCAGGAGCCCGCCGATGAGCCGAACGTGGACACTCGACGAGGTGACGGCCTGGTTCGCCGGGAAGATTCCCGAGGACTGGTTCGTGCAACCACCCCACCTGGCCGCCGATCGCGACGAGATCGTGCTCACGGGAGAGTTGGCCGGACCGGAGGCCACCGGTGACGCGGCCGCGGAGGCCGAGTGCATCGACACCTTTCGAGAGGCGACCCGCGACGAGCGGATCAGCGTGGCCCAGCAGGCCGAAGCCCTGTGGGGCCGCAAGGTCTCCTGGGCCACCCGTTGTGGTGAGACACACATCGCCTTCACCACCGCCACCGTGCCGGTGATGACCCGGCTTCGGCTGAGCGAACGTCAGGTGTTGGACACACTCATCGACGCGGGTGTGGCCCGCAGCCGCAGCGATGCTCTGGGTTGGTGCGTGCGCCTGGTCGCCACCCACCAGGGTGAGTGGATCGACCGGCTCCGCGACGCCATGACCGAGGTCGAGAAGGTGCGAGCCGAAGGCCCGCAGTCGGCGGATTCCTGACGCGCCGCGAGGCGACGCCCGCGCTCAACCCACCTTGCGCAGATCGACCACGAAGATCAGGGTCTCGTTGGGGCCGATGACACCACCGGCACCCGCAGCGCCATACGCCAGGTCGGGCGGGATGGTGAGGCGGCGACGACCGCCGACCTTCATACCCTGCACACCCTGGTCCCACCCGCCAATGACCTGGCCGGCACCGAGCCCGAAGGCGAAGGTGTCGTTGCGGTTCCACGACGCGTCGAACTCGTCACCCGTCGACCAGGCCACACCGGCGTAGTCGACGGTGACCTGCATCCCCGCGCTGGCCTCGGGACCGTCGCCCATGACGAGGTCGTCGATGACGAGCTCGGTGGGGGGCGGCCCATCGGGGACGGTGATCTGTGGTTTGGAATCGGTGTCGGTCACGGCACAAACCTAGGCTGCGCGCCATGAGCAACTACGAACCGAGCCCCTGGGAACCCATCGCCGATCACGTCGCCCGCTACGAGGCGAGCGACGGGGCGGACGGGTTCGAATGGGAGGGGGCCGAGTGCATCATCCTCACCACGACCGGGGCGAAGTCGGGCAAGGTCCGCAAGACGCCGCTGATTCGGGTCCACGATGGCCAGAACTATCTGGTGGTGGCATCCATGGGCGGAGCCCCCAGCCACCCCAACTGGTACCGCAACCTCGACGCCAACCCTGATGTTGTCATCCAGGATCGGGCCGATGTCCACGAGCTCCGGGCTCGCACCGCCACACCCGAGGAGAAGGCCGCCCGGTGGCCGGCCGCCGTGGCGGCGTGGCCCGACTACGACAACTATCAGGCCGCCACCGAGCGAGACATACCGCTGGTGATCTGCGAGCCCCGGTAGGCGGCTCGATCAGGCGGCGATGAGGGCGTTGGCCTTCTCGGTGAGTCCGTCCTCGCCGAAGGACGAGATCGACACCTCGACGCTGCCGTCATCGTTGATGAAGGCGAAGGCCGGCTGGGAGGTCACACCGAAGTCGGCCCAGATGGATGTGTCGTCGTCGGCGATGTGGGGGAACTCACTCACACCGTAGGTACTGACGAACTCCTCCATGGCGCCGAGATCGTCACGGCTCGACACACCGATGACCGCTACTTGCCCGTCGAATTCTCGTTGCACCGCTGCGACCGCAGGGGCTTCGCTCACGCAACGACTTCACCACGGTGCCCAGAACCACAACATCACGTCTTGGCCGGCGTAGTCGGCGGATACCAGCTCTTGGCCGTCGACGGTGGTGCCGCTGAAGTCGGGCACCGAACCGGGCTCGGTGCTGGTGGCTTCGCCACTCGAATCCGAGCCGCCACAGCCCACCGCCGCGAGGGCCAGCACCACCATGATGATCAGCATCCGTCGCACGCCCACACTGTAGGGGCTGGACTGTCCCTATCGAACGCGTGGCTGCCAGGATGACGCCATGACCGTCGAGTTCCAGCTGTTCCTGCCCCAGATGCGTATGTCGTTGCCCACGATGGTCGAGCGGGTGCAAGCGGCCGAACGAGCCGGGTTCGACGGTGTAGCCCTCATGGACCACCTGGCCCCGCCCATGGCCCTCGACCAGCCCATGTACGAGGCCATGATGACCGCGGCCTGGCTGGCTGCGCACACCAACAGCATCACCGTCGGTCATCTGGTGTTGTGTGATTCGTTCCGTCATCCTGCGGTCCTGGCCCGTCAGGCCGTCACCCTCGACCACGCATCCGATGGCCGTTTCGAGCTGGGGATCGGATGGGGATCGGTGCCCCACGAGTTCGAAGTGTTCGGGGTGGGCGACACGGCGGCCAAGGTGCGGGTGCAGCGCCTGAAGGAGACGCTCGAAGTCACTCGAGCGTTGTGGGCCGGCGAAACCGTCGACTTCGACGGCCAGCACCACCAGCTCCGAGCTGGTCAGCAGCTGCCCGGTCCGCTCGACCGCATCCCCATCGTCATCGGTGGGGCCGGCCCCAAGACCATGGCGCTGGTGGCCCAACACGCCGACTGGTGGAATTGCCCCATCTACGCCCTCGATCGTTTCGCCGATCTCCGGGCCGCAGCCGGCTCGGCTCGGCCTTCCACCCAGGAGATGGTGGGATTCATCCCGAGCGAAGCCGAACGGGCGGCGGTCGCCGAACTCACCGAACGACGTTTCGGGCAGATGGGTCCGGGGGTCACGGTGGGATCGGCAGCCGAGCTGGTCGATCACTTCGGCCGCCGAGCCGAGTCGGGCGTCGAACGCTTCTACGTCTGGTTCACCGACTTCGCGGTCCCCGAGACCCTCGAACACTTCGGCGCCGACGTGATCGGCGCGATGAGCTGACCATGGGGTGCCAGGGCCGGTGACCACCGATGGCGTCCGGGTCGACAAGTGGTTGTGGGCCGTGCGGTTGTTCAAGACCCGCAGCGCGGCCGGCTCGGCCTGTGACGCGGGCCGGGTCACCATCGACGGCAGCACGGCCAAGCCGGCCAAACGGGTGCGTCCCGGCGACACCGTCGCCGTCCGCCGCCGCCATCACCACACCATCGTGGTGGTCACCGGGCTGCGCGAGAAACGCGGATCGGCCGCGGCGGTGGCCGACTGCTACGACGACATCAGCCCGCCTCGGGAACAGCGACGCGACTCCCCGCCGATAGCCGATCCCGGTGTCCGTGACAGCGGCTCGGGGCGACCGACCAAACGTGACCGGCGTCAGATCGACCGCCTCCAGGGGCGGTAGCGGCAGTCAAGATCGGCGGCCGAGGCGTCGATGAGAGTTCACCGGTTCAAGTCCTCCGTGACACGAGTCACACGCATCGGTAGACTGACCGGACAATCTGACGACAGTAGGAGCTTCACATGCCGCACCGTGTCGACGAGCCAATGAGCCCCCAGGAAATCCGGGCCCACAAACATGGCGAGAAAGCACGAGTGCGAGCGAGTCTTCGCAGTCTCAGAGGGGAGGTGTCCGCCGAGGAGGTGGATGACCTCCCAGAACCGGGAAGGGCGTGGAAAACGCCCCACCGAGACTGGGACCCCGACCACGGTCCCAAGAACTCCAACAAACACTGGCGCCAGAGCTTCTGGAAGCGCCGCAGTGCCGCCCGCGCGGCACGAGTTGCTCGCTTTCGCGCCCTGAGCTGAACCGGCGCCAGGACCCCCCAGACGAGGGCCCGATCTAGACGAGGGCCTGATCTAGACGAGGGCCTGGTACACCGCGGCCTGGAGTTGGCGGCGAATCGGGTAGGTGTT
>JBPCTQ010000346.1:0-4746 GCA_051011595.1 Acidimicrobiales bacterium | reverse complement strand
GCGCCCTGCTGTTGTTCGACGAGGTCATCACCGGGTTCCGATTGGCTCGGGGCGGGGCCACCGAGTGGTTCGGTGTGCAGCCCGACCTGTGGTGTTTCGGCAAGGTCATCGGTGGTGGGTTGCCGGTGGGTGCCTACGGCGCGTCGCGTCAGGTGATGGGCCACGTGGCGCCCCTCGGTGGGGTGTACCAGGCCGGCACCCTGTCGGGGAATCCCCTGGCCACCGCGGCCGGCCTGGCCACCCTGCAGGCGCTCGACTCGTCGGCCTACGCCCAGCTGACCGCCACGGCGACTCGGTTGGCCGACGGTATGCAGGCCGCCTTCGACGCCGCCGGAGTGACGGCGGTGGTGCCCCGAGTCGGGCCGCTGGTGGGGCTGTTCTTCACCGACCTGCTCCCCACCAATTTCGACACCGCCGACGCGGCGGCCGGCAACGGTGTCTATCCACGGTTCTTCCACGGTCTGCTCGAACGCGGCGTGGCGTTGGCTCCGGGCCCCTACGAGGCACTGTTCCCGTCGCTGGCCCACACCGACGCCGTCATCGACGAGACGGTGGCCGCAGTAGCCGAGGTGGCCGCCACCCTCTGAGCCACAACTCGGTGAGCCCCCCACCCGTGAGCCCCCTCAAACTGAGCCACCCTCCTTGGTTCTACCAGAAGCATCGTTTTCGGCGTGCGCGAGGTTCGCGGCAGCGGGCCGGGTCAGGGGTCGGGGTCGGTGAGGTCGGCCAGGACCTCGGCGGTGTCGGCCCCCTGGGATCGGCCGGCCCAACGCAGGCGACCGGGAGTGGCCGACAGATCGGCCACCAGCCCCTGCATCACCGAGCCGTCCAGCTCCACCAGCGCCTGGCGGGCGGCGAAGTGCGGATCAGTGGCGATGTCGGCTGCGTCGAACACCAGCGCCACGGCCGCGTCGACCTCGGCGAACCCGGCCAACACCTCGTCGGAGGTTCGGGCCCCGATCCACGTCGACACCGCGGCGTTGATGCGCTCCCGAGCGTCGACCCGAGCCTCGAAGCTGGCCAGCTCCACCGGATCGAGACCGACGAGGGCCATCACCCGAGGACCGACCGACTCCGACGACGCACTGACCGCCACCCAACGACCGTCGGCACACCGATAGGTGTTCCTCGGCACCGAGTACGGCAGCTCCGACCCCATCCGAGGCTGGCGATAACCCGTGGCCGCATAGACCGACAGCAGTGGTCCCATCACCTGGAACATCGACTCGAGCAGGTTGACGTCGACGACCTGCCCCTCGCCGCTGTGCAGCGCCACCATGGTGGCGAAGGCCGCGGTGAGCGCCGTCACCTCGTCGGTGAGGGCGATCGGCGGCAAGGTGGGGCCACTCGCCTCGGTGCCGTTGATGGCTGCGAAACCCGACATGGCCTCGGCCAGCGTGGCGAAACCCGGACGCTGGGCATACGGACCGGTCTGGCCGAAACCGCTGATCCGGGTGATCACCAGTTGCGGACGCGCCGACCACAACACGTCGGGCCCCAATCCCAGAGCTTCGAGCTTGCCGGGTCGGAAGTTCTCGATCACCACGTCGGCCGTGGCCACGAGCGCCAGGAATGACTCGCGGCCCTCGGCCGACTTGAGATCGAGCTCGATGCACCGTTTGTTGCGACCCAGCAACTTCCACCAGTAGGTGGTGTCGTCGGTCGGGTGGCGCCAGCCCAGCGTGCGAGTGCTGTCGCCCGCACCCGGACGTTCGATCTTGATCACGTCGGCGCCGAAATCGGCCAGGTAGCGACCACACCCCGGACCGGCCACCACCGTGGCCAGTTCCAGGACCCGGAGGTCGGCGAGCGGCGGCGGGGTGTCGACGGACATGGGTCGATGGTCGCATCCCGATCACCTGCATCCGAAACCCGCCTTCTCGGTGAATAGGGGAATAGGGGTCCGACGCGAAGGAGTTTCACTGTCATGGCTACAAAAGCGGTCAGCGGGTTTCGCACCTCCAGTGCCGAGCGCACTCGCCCTCTCTCCACGGCGGGTCGGGTCTGTCTCGAATCGGATTGCCAGACGCGCCTGTCGATCTACAACGACCTCGAGTTCTGTTCGCTGCATGCGCCGATGGTGGTCCCCCGTATGCGGGGCAAGGTCATCGACGACTGAGTCGTTCGGTTGACCAACGGCTGAGCCGAGTGCGATCCGACCCGTCGATGCCTCTACCATGGTGCCGATGAGCTCTCAGCTACTGGCCTCCCAGCCCTGGCACTTCTGGATCGGTGTGATTCTGGCCATCTCCGCCGTCGCCCTGGTGCTGGCCACCATCATCGGCTACTTCGTGCAGGTCACCCGAACCCGATACCCGCGTCAGTAGCAGCGTGAGCGAACCGGTCGATTGGGAGCTCGCTCGCCGGGTGGCCCACCGCGTGGCCCGACGCGAAGAAGTCTCTCTGGCCGAGCACGGCTACACGTTGTTGCCCGACTTCACCGAATTCACCGCCCAGGCCGAGGAGCTGGTGGCCGAGACCACCGGGTTGCGATCCACCGTCGGCCCGGCCCGCGCTCGGGTGGCCGATCGGTCGCAGTGGGTCGACGCCAACATCGCCTCGTTCCAGCGCCTGCTTCGTCCCCTGCTCGACAAGATGGGCGACAAGATGAGCGACGGTTTCCTGGCCCCGGTGGGCCGGCGGGTCGCCGCGGTCGAGATGGGGGGGCTGTTGGGTTGGATGTCGACCCGGGTGCTCGGCCAGTACGACCTGTTGGTCATCGAGGACGAGAACCCCGAGGACCAGGATCTCGTCTACTACGTGGGCCCCAACGTCATCGCCCTCGAGAAGAAGTTCGCCTTCCCCACCGACGAGTTCCGGTTGTGGCTGGCGCTGCACGAGGTCACCCACCGAGCCCAGTTCACCGGTGTTCCCTGGTTGCGGGACCACTTCCTCGAACTGGTCAACCGCACCCTCGATGCCGTCGACCCCGACCCGCAGCGATTCCTCGACGGCCTCAAGCGAATGATGGAGATTCGCAAGGCGGGCGGCGACCCGCTGGCCGACGGTGGGGTGGCTGCGCTGGTGGCCAGTCCCGAACAACGTGACGTGCTCGACGAGATCGCCGGGATGATGAGCCTGCTCGAAGGCCACGGCGACGTCACCATGGACCGGGCCGGCGCCGACCTGATTCCCAGCGCCGATCGGTTTGCCCGGGTGTTGCGCAATCGGCGCAACTCGGCCAAGGGTCTGGCCAAGCTCTTCCAGCGGATGATCGGCATCGACGCCAAGATCCAGCAGTACGCCCAGGGCGAGGCCTTCATCGAGGCTGTCGAAACAGCGGGCGGAACCGAGCTGCTCGACCGGGCCTGGGAGGGCCCCGAAGCGCTCCCCACGATCTTCGAGATTCGCGATCCCGACCAGTGGATCGAACGGATGCAGCCCGTCGTCACCCCGTCGTGACCGGGTTCGGGCACCTCCTACGGCGGTGCTCGTTTCCCAGCCCGGGTACTCCGGTCACGTGCGCCTGGTCGGGAGGGGCCGACTCGACGGCGCTGGTGGTGCTGGCCGGTGCCGCCGGTTGTGTGGTGTCGGCCGTACATGTCGATCACGGGATCCGGCCCGACCGGGCTGACGACGTGGCGGCCGTGCGGGCGATGGCCGAGCAACTGGCCGTGCCCGTCCGGGTGGTCGAGGTCGCCGTCGACGACGGACCCGACCTCGAGAACCGGGCCCGCCAGGCCCGACACGGAGTCCTCCCGCCGGACACGCTGCTGGGCCACACCGCCGACGATCAGGCCGAGACGGTGCTGTTGCACCTCCTGCGGGGTGCGGGTCCCGACGGTCTGGGGGCCATGGCGCACGATGGGCGCCGGCCGCTGCTCGATCTGCGCCGATCCGAGACCGAGCAGCTGTGCGCCGAGCTCGGCCTGGCCACCGCCGACGACCCGTCGAACCACGATCCCCGTTTTCGCCGCAACCGGGTCCGATCCGAGGTGCTGCCGTTGTTGGCCGACGTGTTCGAGCGCGACCCGGTGCCCGTCCTCACCCGGGCCGCCGGCCAACAGCGTGAGATCGGAGATCTGCTCGACCAACTGGCCGACCGGCTCGACGTCACCGACACGCGGGCGCTCCAGCACGAGCACCCGGCCCTGGTTCGCCACGGGCTACGTCAGTGGTTGCGACGCGAGACCGGCGCCACGTACGGCGCCGACTCGGCCGCCGTCGATCGGGTCGTCGCCGTCGTCGAGCATCGATCCCGGGCCACCGACGTCGGCCACGGTTGGCGGGTGAGCCGCCACGACGGGCGTCTGCTGGTCCAACAGCAGCCGGGCACAGCACCACAACCCCATCTCGACCTAGCATCGCCGCCGTGACCCAGTCCGCAGACCCTCGTGGCCGCGTGCTCGTCGACGAGGACGCGCTGCGTCGTCGGGTCGTCGAGCTCGGTGCCGAGATCACCGCCGACTACCAGGGTCGTACCCCGCTCCTGGTCGGCGTGCTCAAAGGGGCGTTCATGTTCATGAGCGACCTGGCCCGCACCATCGACCTGCCGGTGGAGTTCGACTTCATGGCCGTCTCGTCGTACGGCAACGCCACCAAGACCAGCGGGGTCGTCCGCATCGTCAAGGACCTCGACCTCGAGCTCGACGGACGCGACGTCATCTTGGTGGAGGACATCGTCGACTCCGGGTTGACCTTGCGCTACCTCCGGCAGCTCCTGGAGGACCGGGCCCCCGCGACGCTGGAAGTGTGCGCACTGCTCGTTCGCGAGGGTGCCCGTTCCGACGACGTGCGGTACGTGGG
>JBPCTQ010000345.1:0-8048 GCA_051011595.1 Acidimicrobiales bacterium | reverse complement strand
GCGGTTCCTGTTCGGATCGGTGCCCGTGGATGTCTTCGACCGCATGCTCCAGGCCGGCGATGACTACGGCGATCCGTCAACTGACCTCTGGCTGCTCCATCTCTCGGGCTACTTCGGCGGTCGCTGGCTGCGGGGCGAGATCGAAGCAGCCCAACCCAATGCCCCCTTGGTGGGATTCTCGGACCCACCCACCGCGGAGGCCTTCGAGGCGACCGAACAGCGGGCCCAGGAGTTCCTCGACGTCTGGGCCGGTCCGGACGACGCCGCCGCAGTCGACGCGGCCTACACCAGTCTCTTCGACACGCCCGCCGAGGACCCCGAGGACGACCCGATCAGGGGTCACGCCGACAACTTCGGCTACAACCAGGGTTACCTGCTCCAGATTCTTGAGAAACCCCCTGAGGGCATCGAAGCGTCACCCGAGTACGAGATCGCGTGCACCGATGGTCTGTTCGACTGCGAATACGTCACGCCGCGGCTGGCTGCCCTCCAGGCACTGGCCGATGTACAGATCGCGATCAACGCCGATCTCGACCCGGAACTGCGTGACGAGCTCCTGCCGGTGCAGGAGGCGGCCATCCCCCGTGGTCGGTCGGTGTGGGACGGCGGGCTCTCGGTGCAAGGTTTCTCCCAGGCCAGCTACGACCAGTTGCTCGATGTGAGCTCGTCGTACCTCGAGACCGTCCAGGCCACGGCCCTCACCGCGGTCGAAGCCCACGCCAACGACGACGGGGACGCCGCCCGGCGATCGGCCCTGGCCTCGGCCGGCATGACCGTCTGGTTGGCGGCGTACTTCGGCGGGCTCACCAACGGCGAAGGCGACATCGAGGTCCCGACGTTCGCCTGACCCCCGGCCGTTCTGGTAGTGAGAATGCACGCCGGGCGTGTCGCGGCACTACCAGAACGAGGTTGGGTTGGATATGGATCACATCATCTACGAGGTCGACGGACCGGTCGCCACCATCACCCTCGATCGGCCCGACAAGGCCAACGCGGTCGATCAACAATCGCTCGACGAGATGGACGCCGCCTGGTCGATGGCCGCGGCCGATCGCGACGTGCGGGTCATCGTGGTCAAGGCCAACGGCAAACACTTCTCATCGGGGCACGACATCTCGGTGACCAACGAAGCAGTGGGCGATGACGGGAAGGCCACCGGCGACGACGGCGCCAGCTCGGCGGTCGACTGGAACGAACGCGGTCTCCAAGCCATCTACGAGTGGGAGACCATCCATTACCTGGGGTACTCCCGCAAGTGGCGCGACGTCCCCAAACCCTCCATCGCCGCGGTACAAGGGGCGTGCATCGCCGGCGGGCTGATGTTGTGCTGGCCGTGTGATCTCATCATCGCCGCCGACAACGCCCGCTTCTCGGACCCAGTGGTGCGAATGGGTATCGGGGGCGTGGAGTATCACGGCCACACCTGGGAGGTCGGGCCGCGCAAGGCCAAGGAGATGCTGTTCACCGCTCGCAACTTCTCCGCCGAAGAAGCCGAGCAGCTGGGGATGGTGAACCGGGTCGTCCCGCTCGATGATCTGGTCGACGAGACCATGGCTCTGGCCCATGAGATCGCCGAGATGCACCCCTTCGCCCTGGCCCAGGCCAAACGAGCCGTCAACCAGACCATGGACATCCAGGGTTTCTACAGTGCGCTGCAATCGGTGTTCGACATCCACCAGACGGGCCACGGCAACGCCATGACCGTTGGCGGTTACCCGGTGATGATCAACCTGGAGCAGATGAAGAAGGGTTCCTGACGGTCCTGATCGGGACCACTCCCGGTCCGCGACGCCCGGTATCCGCGGCGTGAGCCGGTTGAACACCAAAAGGCCCGACATGGGCTGATCGACCCCACATGGTGAAGGTCGGCTCCATTGGTGCCGACAACGGTGTCATGACCGCCCGACCCACCCGGGGCGCGGGAACCGCAACAACCGATCACTCCTGGGGTGCCAGACCGTGGGCGGCACGCGCCCTACGAGCGGTGATCGTTGTCTCCCCGGCCCTCTTCTCGCTGGTTGCCACCTGGGTGGTGAGCCCGCTCCTGTATCGGCCGGCTGGCTTCGTCGGCATGGCGTTGTTCATCGTTCAGCTCGGCGTCGTGGGTTTCACCGTCGCCGTGCTGGTCGAGCACATCACCCGCCGGTTCGTGCCGCTGGCCAACTTGTTGGGTATGTCGCTGGTCTTCCCCGACAACGCGCCGTCACGTTTCGGCGTGGCGTTGCGATCCGGCACCGTCCGGCAGCTGGAGAAGGAGGTCGAGTACCTGCGGGAGAACGGTCTGAGCACCGACTCGGCCGAGGCGGCCTCTCAGCTGCTCGTGCTGGTCAACGCTCTCGGCAAACACGAGCGACTGACCCGGGGTCACACCGAACGGGTGCGGGCCTACTGCGATCTCATCGGCGAAGAGATGGATCTGCCACCCGAACAGCAGGAGCTCCTGCACTGGGGCGCCCTGATCCACGATGTGGGCAAGCTCGCCGTCCCGGCGCCGATCCTGTCCAAAGAGGAGCGGCTGGAGGACGCCGAGTGGGAGACCATCAAGTTGCATCCCGAGGTGGGTGCGGCTCTGGTACAGCCCCTCGAGGAGTGGTTGGGCGAGTGGCGGCTGGCCGCCAGCGAACACCATGAACGCTGGGATGGCGGCGGGTATCCGCTGGGTCTGTCGGGCACCCAGATCAGCCTGGCCGGTCGCATCGTGGCTGTTGCCGACACCTACGACGTCATCACGTCGTCGCGCTCCTACAAGACCTCCGCGTCGGCCGACGAAGCCCGCAAGGAACTGGTGCGCTGTGCCGGCTCGCAGTTCGACCCGACGGTCGTTCGTGCCTTCCTGGCGGTTTCGGTAGGACGTCTGCACCCCGTGGCCGGTCGGTTCGCCTGGCTGGCCAACATCGGCAATGCCCTGCAGGCGGCACCGGCCGCCATCCAGACTGCAGCCGTCGGCACCGTCGGAGCATTGGGTGTGACCGCAGCCGTTGCCGCCGGCGCCG
Organism: Acidimicrobiales bacterium; assembly: GCA_051011595.1. Taxonomy (GTDB): domain Bacteria; phylum Actinomycetota; class Acidimicrobiia; order Acidimicrobiales; family SHLQ01; genus JAOUEE01. The sequence continues at coordinate 5,055 of JBPCTQ010000345.1, read as the reverse complement.
TGCAGATCCCGCCCGACCCGGGTCCGTCGGTCGAGCGGGCCGCCACCGTTGCGCTGACCCCGGCCGGGGATCCACTCGATGGTGCGGCCGAGACCAGCACGACCCAGGCCGCACCCCGTACTGCGTCGTCGGTGCCCGCGCCCGCGCCGGCGACGACCCTGCTCGCAGCCGAGAGTGCCGGCTTGGACTTCCCGTCCATTCCTCAGCTGCCGACCGCTGTCACGACAGACGGCAGCGGCCCAACCACAACCAGCGACGGCTCCTCGGGTACAACCACGGTGTCGACGCCCGTCTCGAGCAGCACGACCTCCACGACGAGCACCTCGATCCCGAGCTCGAGCAGCACCAGCTCGACCACCAGCACCAGTACAACGTCGACCAGCACCACCTCGACCAGTACATCGGTCCCGGCCGGGGGCGACTGCGCGCGAGCTCGGTCCGGCGACGACGACCTGGAAGACGCCGACCTCGAACGATGCGATCTGAGCGGGCTCGACCTGGAGGACGCGGACCTCGACGGAGCCAACCTCAAAGGTGCACTGCTCGATGGAACGATCCTCGACGGGGCCGACATCCGGGGAGCGAACCTCACCCTGGCCAGCGGTGTCGGCACCGATTTCGGGGACGCCAGACTCGATGACGCGGTCCTTGTGGGGTCGGTGTTCCCAAACGCCAACTTCCGGAAGGCCAACCTTCACCGGACCGACCTCAGTGGTGCTGTGTTCACCGGGGCATCGTTCTACGACGGCCACCTCGAGAACGCCAACGCCACCGGCGCCACGTTCCACTCCACCAACGTCGAAAAGCTCCGGCTGAAGCACACCAACTTGACCAACGCTTCGTTCGTGGCCGCCTTCGGGCACCCGACGGACCATGAGGACGCCACCTGGGCGAATACGACCTGCTCGAACGGCGCAGCCCAGAGCAGCGACTGCTGGGACCACTGAGGTGGCCGTGACTCCGACCGCCTCGAACAGGGGTGGCGTGGGGCCGACCCGTGGCGACCGGCCAGGCCGGCCGTCGCAGTCGTGGACAGCGCGTCCGTGGGTTGCTCGGATTCTGCGGCTCTTGGTGGTGGTGTCTCCTGCGGTGGCGTCGTTGGCTGTCACGTGGTTGATCGGGCCCCATCTCTTCCGCCCGGCCGGCTTTGCTGGTGTGGGCATCTGGATGTTGCAGGTTGCGGTGGTCGGGCTGACGACTGCAGTCGTGGTGGAGCGGATCAGTCGTCGGATGATGCCGATGGTGAATCTGTTGGGGATGACGCTCACGTTTCCTGATCAGGCACCGTCGCGGTTCGGGGTGGCGTTGCGGTCGGGCACGGTGCGCCAACTGGAAAAGGAGGTGGAGAACCTGCGGTTGAACGGCGTCAGCTCCGACGCCGCGGAGGCCGCCGCTCAGCTGTTGGTGCTGGTGAGCGCGTTGGGCAAGCACGAACGCCTGACCCGAGGCCATACCGAACGAGTACGTGCCTACAGCGAGCTGATCGGCCAGGAACTGGGTCTGAGTGCAGCCGATCAGAATCGGTTGCGGTGGGGTTCGCTCATCCATGACATCGGCAAGCTGGCCGTGCCGGCACCGATCCTGTCCAAACAAGAACAACTCGAAGACGCCGAGTGGCAGACCATCAAGTTGCACCCCGAGGTCGGCGCCGCCCTCGTGCAACCCCTCGAAGACTGGCTCGGCGACTGGCGGCTGGCCGCCAGCGAACACCACGAACGCTGGGACGGGACCGGCTACCCCCAAGGCCTGGCCGGCACCGAGATCAGCCTGGCCGGCCGCATCATCGCCGTGGCCGACACCTACGACGTCATCACCTCGACCCGCTCCTACAAAACCGCCTCCACCGCCGACGAAGCCCGCAAAGAACTCGTCCGCTGCGCCGGCACCCAATTCGACCCCACCGTCGTCAAAGCCTTCCTCGCCATCTCCGTCGGCCGCCTCCACCCCATCGCCGGCCGCTTCGCCTGGATCGCCAGTTTTGGTCTGTTGTTCCAGCAGGCGCCGGTGGCCATCCAGACAGCAATGGTGGGTGGTGCGGCGGCGGCGGCCCTGACGGTTGGGGCGGCCACCGGCGCCATCGAGATTCCCGAACCGCCGGACAGTGAGATCGGGGTGGCCACCGAACGGTCCGTGGACTCGGACTCCACGGACGGTTTCGTGTTTCCCTCCATTCCCGGCGACCCGCAACCGTCTTTCGAGGAAGCCGCGACGATTCCGGTGCCTGGTTCGGAGGTCCTCTCACCCGACTCCACGGTGCCCGGTTCCGTTCCGCCCACCACCGCGGCGGTGTCAGGCTCCACCTCGACTCCCTCGTCCTCCACGACTCCAACGATCACCACATCAACAGCGTCACCACCGACAACCTCCACCATCGCCAATACGACGACGAGTACAACGAGCACAACGAGCACGACCGTGCCCGACGACTGCGCACAGGCGCAGGGAGGCCAGCTGACCCTGACCGGCGCCGATCTGACCGGTTGTGACCTGGCCGGACTCGACCTGGCCGGTGCGACGCTCGACCAATCGGATCTCACCGGCGCCGACCTGACCGGCACCAACCTGACCAGTGCGATCCTCTCCAACGCCGACGTCACCGGAGCCAGCTTCGTGGGCGCCATGCTGGATGACGCCCGCTTGGCCGGCGTCGATGCCATCGGCACCAATTTCACCGACGCCAGCATGCGCGATGTTCGATTGGGTGGGGCCGATCTCACCGGAGCGAACTTCACGCGAGCCGACCTCACCTGGTCGGTCGGCAACCCGGCCAACCACGGAGCCGCGGTCTGGTTCGACACGATCTGTCCGTCGGGTGTGGTGCAGAGCACCGATTGCTACGCCTGATTCAGGCCGCCCCCAGCAAGGTGGCGAGGTTGGCACCCATCACCTTGGTTCTGACCTCGTCAGTCTGGCCGTCGAGCTCGGACAGGAAGGTCACCGGATCGGCGAGGCCCTCGGGATGGGGAAAGTCCGACCCGAACAGCACGCGATCGGGTCCGATCAACTCGATGAGCTCGTTGATGTTCTCCTCGTAGAACGGACTGACCGAGATGTGCCGGCGGAACGTCTCCACCGGATCCTCGGCGAACTCCTGGGGCATCTTTCCGTAGGTGACGGCCAACTCGTCGAGCAGGGGCCGAACCCACATCGAACCGTTCTCGATGGCGGCCACTCGCACCTTCGGGTGCCGGGCGAACATCCCATGGCAGATCAGGGCGGCCATGGTGTCGTAGATCGGCCGCCCGTGGGTGATCACCATACGGAAGGCGGCCGGTTTGAACGGTAGGAACTCGCTGCGGCCGCCTTCCCATGCCGACGCGTAGCTGTCGTAGCCGCTGTCGGAGGCGTGAAAGGCCACCAACACGTCGGCGGCTTCGACGGCATCCCAGAAGGGATCGAACTCGGGTAGACCCATGGATCGGCTGCCGGCCAGCCCGGGTACCGGTGCCGGGCGGATGAGCACGACTCGTGCCCCCTCGGCCACACACCACTCGAGCTCTTCGATCGCTCGCACCGGGTCGGGCAAGGTGATGACCGGCGTGGGAAAGATCCGATTCTCGACGTTGAAGCTCCAGTCGTCGAGCAGCCATTGGTTGAAGGCATGCACGGCGGCATGGGTGAGGTCGATGTCGTGTTGCATCCGCTGCTCGAGCAGTGATGCCAGAGTGGGGAACATCAGGGTGGCGTCGACTCCTTGCCGGTCGAGCAAGGCCAGCCGGTCACTGGGATTGCGAAACTCCGGCCAGCATCGAACCGGTGTACCGGTGATCTCTCGGAGCGTCTTGCCGTCCGGGTTGTTGCCTCGGTAGTACTCCTCCCACGCTCCGGGAGCGGCAACAACATCGAAGGTTGGGTTGGGGATGTACTCGCTGATGGTGTTGTTGACGGCAATCTTGGTGCGCCCGTCGACCTCGACGTATCGGATCGCCCCTCGATACTGATCGGGAAGGTGCCGGGTGAAGGCCTCCTCCGTTTCGTAGAGGTGGTTGTCGGCGTCGTAGACGGGACCGTTCATCGTGGCCATCGGGCCTCCAGATCTCGTTCCATTCGAGGCCACCAGCTTGGCGCGTCGCCGTCGCTTTGCCCAGCTCGCTGGGCCAGAGGTACCGGGGCCGGTCGGGGGCCGCTGGTATGGTGTCGCCTTCCTGGAGCGTGCACGCACCGGGACGCGGGCTGCTCCGATTCGAACCGCCGACCGGCGGGAGCCACCCACCGTGAGTACCGAACAACACGCACGATGAGCGACGAACCAACCACCGCACCCGACGACGACGAAGCCGAGTCCACCGGCGGTCCCCCTCGGTTCTTGTTCGTCGGCGGGCCGGGGCGCAGCGGAACCACCCTCATGGGACGCACCCTGGGCATCCACCCGTTGGTGCGGTACCTGGAGGAGAGCTTCTTGTTGTTCCGGTACCGGCAGGTGCACGACGTCACCCGAGCCCTCTACACCGAGGCGTGGCCCGATGCCCGAGCCGACAAGGACGCCCTGTTCCGTCCCGGTCAGGTCCGCCAGCAGCGGGGCGCCGAGAAGGCGCGCAAGGGCGACGCCCACCGGGCCACTCACCGCACCTCTCGCCGATGGCTCGAAGCCGTCATCGAACGGCTGGAGATCCCGCGAGGTGTGGTCATCCTCGACAAATCACCCCGCGACGTGGCCCACTACTCATGGGGAGTCGAGCACCTGCCTCGGTCGCGGTACCTGGTGATGGTTCGCGACCCGCGAGCCGTCCTGGCATCCCGGCTCGAGCAGGAAGAACGACGCAAGCAGATCGGGTACGTGCCCGGTGCCCGGCCGTCGGCCAAGGTGCTCGAGCGGGCCGAGTTCTGGAGCAAGCAGTGGGTCGACTATCTGGCCATCGGCGAACAGGCCCACAGCAAGAACCCACAGCGGGTGATGTTCGTCAGCTACCGCGACATGATCACCGAACCCGAGCGAGTGGCCCGCGAGGCTCAGCAGTTCATTCGACTGTCGCCCGACGCGGCCGTGCCCGACTACCTCACCACCGGTGGCTACCGCGACGGGCTTCTGGCCGAACAGCTCGACTCCTGGCAGAC
>JBPCTQ010000344.1:0-12648 GCA_051011595.1 Acidimicrobiales bacterium | reverse complement strand
TTCGGCCGGCCGAGCTACGCCGGCTCATCTCCTACGGGACTCGTCATCTCGAACCCGAGCAACTCGATGAGTTGCTCGACGCCCTCGACCGCCGCGAGACCGAGCACCGACCCTGGTGGGGTCCGATCCCGGAGGCGCCCATGGAGACCATGGCCTTCGGCGACGGAGAACCGCTGGAGGTGGCCCGTTCGGAATCGGCGCTGGTGGTGGTGCGAGCGCTCGCGGTGACCCAACAGGGGTTCGGCCTGACCCTCGGCATCGAGTCGCTTCGCCCCTGGTTGCTGCCCCCGGTGTTGATGCCCGAGGAGGTCCTGGTTCCCGGCCAATCCCCGGCGACAGGTCCCGGGCCCGAGCTGATCCAGATCGAGCTGGTCTTCGAGGACGGCACCCGCGTGGGCAACACGGAGCTCTGGCCGCGTTGGACCCAGGACGAGCCCACCCGCCATGTGATGGTCGCGGTGGGAAGCAGAACCGAACAGATCTCGCTCAACGATCGTCGTCGCGGCGACCACCATGTCGTCACCGCCGATTGGTGGTGTTGGCCCTTGCCGCCGCCCGGTGCCATGGAGATCCGGATCGTCTGGCCCGCTGAAGCACTCGAAGGCTCGGCACGGATCGACTGTGCGGTCGTGGTCGAGGCTTCCAAGACCCTCTCACCGCCGCTCGACGCCCAGTAGCGGCCGGCGCGTCGCTCACTGGGCCGAGCCCCCTGCTCCGCAGGACCGGCTTCGATCACCTCATCTCCGGCGCCGATCGGCCGACGGGGACGGGGTGCAACGCATCGAGAGCACCGACATCACCGTGTCGGACCTGGCGACCGAATTCGGGCTGAGCGTCGACGAGATGCTCGGCCTCTGCGAAATGTTCGAGGTCGAGGCGGACGACGAGACCTCTGTGCTGACCCCGGTGGGCGTGACCGTGCTGCGCGGCGTGGCCAGCGGCGAGATCGACCCGGCCAGCACCATCGGCCACGGAACCGAGCTGGCCCTCGAGGCCGAAACCGACCGAGCCGAACGTTGGGTTCGCCCGGTATCACCCACTCCCCGGACGTCCGAGTCCACCGATCGGCCGAGCCGTCGTGAGGCGGGCGAGAACCTTCCCGACGTCCCGACCACCAGCTGGTGGGCTCGCCGATTCCCCCGCGGCTACCAGTTCGACCGATACGTGCCCCGTTGGCTTCGGTTCGTCTACTTGGTCTCGGTGGTCGCCGTGGTCGGCGTGTTGTGGCTGATCTTCGGTGTGTCCGGCTCCGACGACCCGGCCAAGTCCGCGTTGTTCGCCAGCGCGCCCGACCTCACCATCGGGTCCTGTTTCGATGCCGACGCCGGTCTGTGGCTCGACACCGCCACCGTGGTTCCTTGTGCCGGTGCCCACGACGCTCAGGCCGTGGCGATCATCGAGCTGGAGCCCGCCGGGCGGCCGTATCCCGATCTGTCGGATCTCCGCTCGGAGTCCGTGGTGTTGTGTGCCGATCACCTTCGCACCCAGTTGACGCTCACCGAAGAACAATCGGTGGCGGTCAGCGTGCCCTCCACCCGCATCTGGGAGGGCGGCGACCAGCGCGTGTTGTGCAGCGTGGTGCACCATCTCGGCGAACAGCTGGTGGGCTCGGCGATCTGACCCTCCCCGGGGCCGATATGGCGGAGCCTTTTGCCCGCCAAAATAGAATGTGTTCTACTTCGGCGAATGGGTGACATCCCCGCCGTCGACTCCACACTCGCGTACCCCTACACCCGCACCACGGGTCCCGTCATCGGCCCCTTCCTGACCGGCCTGCGAGACGGGTCGCTCATCGGGATCAGGTGTGGTGAACAGGTGTTGTGTCCGCCCCTCGAGTTCGACCCGGCCACCGGGGCCGAGCTGGCCCCCGACTTCGTCGAGGTCGGCCCAGGAGGCGAGGTGGTGGGGTGGACCTGGGTCGGCGAACCCACCGAGAAGCACCCCTGCGCCGATCCTTTCGCATTCGCTCTGATCCGCCTCGACGGGGCCGACACCCCCATGGTGCACGCCGTCGAGGCCGACTCCATCGACGAGATGGTCACCGGCATGCGTGTGCAGGTGCAGTTCCGGCCCGAACGCCACGGCGCCGTCACCGACGTGTTCTTCGTGCCCGAAGCCCGGGCCGAGCACCAGTCGGTTGTGCCGGGCGACGAGGCCGTCACCATCACCGAGCACTTCATCGGTGTGCGTATGCGTGAGGAGATCCACCCCTTTCGGGCTCGGTACTACCGTGCGCTGCTCGACGGACGCTTCCTCGGACAGCGCAGCCCGGCTGACGGCAAGGTCTACGTGCCCAGTCGTGGCTACGACCCGCTCAACCGGGTGCCCATGACCGACGCCGACGATGTCGAGGTGTCCGACACGGGCACGGTCACCTCGTTCACCCAGATCACTCCGGTGCAGTACTACGGGCAGGAGGAGACCGAGCCCTACATCCGCTGCTCGATTCTCCTCGACGGCAGCGACTCCCCGGTCTCTGGTATCGACATCCGGGATCTCACCGCCGACCAGTTCCGGGTGGGTATGCGGCTGCGGTGTGTGTGGCGACCGCCGGGTGAACGCGAGCTCGGTGATGTCAGCAATCGATGGGGCGCCATTCCCGAGACGGTGTACGAGCGGTGGGAGCCGACCGGTGAACCCGATGTGGCGGCCGACCTCTTGAAGGATCACAACTTCTGATGGCTGCTCCCGACGACATCGCCATCATCGGGGTGGCCCAGACCCCGGCCCATGACTGCTACGACAACACCGAACCCACATTGTTGATGGCTGTTGTCAACCAGCTGCTGTCCGAGGCCGGGTTGGAGCGTTCCGACGTCGACTTCACCATCGCCGGCAGCTGCGACTACCTCTCGGGTATGCCGTTCGCCTTCGTGGCCAACGTCGACGGGGTGGGGGCGTGGCCGCCGGTGTATGAGAGTCACGTCGAGATGGATGGTGCCTGGGCGCTGTTCGAGGCGTGGTTGCGTCTGCAGCTGGGCGACATCGACATCGCCCTGGTGCTGGGATCGGGGAAGTCGTCGCCCACCGACTCCCGCCAGGTCTTTCCCCTTCAAGGCGACCCGTACTTCACGGCGCCGCTCGGCTTCGACCCGGTCTCCTACGCCGGCATCCAGGCGCGGGCCCTGATCGAAGCCGACCTGGCCACCGAGGCCGACTTCGCGGCGGTGGTTGCCCGCAGCCTGGCCGACGGCGCCACCAACCCCAATGCACTACGAGGCGACCCCAACGCCAATGCCGCCGCATTGTTGGCCGAGCCCCACCTGAGCGCACCGTTGCGCCACCATGACGTGTCGCCCAAGGCCGACGGCGCGGCGGGCGTGCTCATCGCTCGCGGCGAGCGAGCCCGTCAGCTGTGCGCCGATCCGGTGTGGATTCGCGGCATCGATCACCGCATCGAGTCCCACCACCCCGGCTTGCGCGACCTCGTCGACGCTCCGTCGGTACGGCTGGCAGCCGACCGACTCGACCTCGCAGCGGGCGCGCTCGACGTGGCCGAGCTGCATGTGACCCACAGTCACGAGGAGACGATCCTGCGGCGGGTTCTGGGGTTGGCCGACACCACAGCGGTGAATCCATCGGGGGGCCCACTGTGTGGCGACCCGGTCATGGCCACCGGGTTGATTCGGGTCATCGAGGTCGCACAACGGATTGCCGACGGGTCCGCGGGCCGTGGCCTGGCCCACGCCTCCAGCGGTGCGGCCCTCCAGCAGAACCTGCTGTGTGTGCTGGAAGGAGACAGCTGATGGGTCGTCCCTGTGCGGTCGTCGGAATCGGGCAGACCGACTACCGAAAACGCCTCGACGTCAGCCTCGACGGGCTCGTCCGCATTGCTGCTCTCGATGCTTTGGCCGATGCCGAGCTGACCTTCGCCGACATCGATGCGGTGGTCATCGGGAAAGCGCCCGATGCGCTCGAAGGCGTGATCATGCCCGAGCTCTCGTTGTGCGACGCCCTGGGGGCAGTGGGCAAACCCATTCACCGCGTCCACACCGCCGGCTCGGTGGGGGCGTCGACGGCAATCTCGGCGGCCGTGCTGGTCGAGAGCGGCCGCTACGACACCGTGCTCACCGTCACCTACGAAAAGCAGTCCGAAGGCAACGCCACCTGGGCCCTCTCGGGCGGCAAGTCCGGCGGTCAGGGGGCGGGCGGCACGTTCGCACCGTGGATCCGCGAGTACATCCGCCGTTCCGAAGCCCCTGATCACATCGGGTGGATGGTGGCGGTGAAGGATCGCCAGAACGCGCTGCGTAATCCCCACGCCCATCTCCACATCGACGACATCTCCATCGAGAAGGTGCGGGAGTCGCCGATGTTGTGGGACCCGCTTCACTTCTTGGAGTCGTGCCCGTCATCGGACGGGGCGGCGGCCATGGTGCTCACCAGTGCCGATCGAGTCTCCCTGTCGCCGCACCCGCCGGCATGGGTTCTCGGGCACGCCAAACGCACCGAGTTCTCCAGCTTTCCCGGGCGCGACACGGTTCGGCCCCAGGCCGGCGTCGAGTGTGCCGAAGCGTTGTACCGCGAGGTGGGCATCACCGACCCTCGTCGCCAGATCGACTGCGCAGAGCTGTACGTGCCGTTCAGCTGGTACGAGCCGATGTGGCTCGAGGGCCATCTGATCGCCGATGTGGGTGAGGGCTGGAAGATGACCGACGAGGGAGCGACCGCCCTCGATGGTGATTTTCCCGTCAACTGTTCGGGCGGTGTGTTGTCGTCCAACCCCATCGGCGCCTCGGGCATGATCCGGTGTCTGGAGGCGGCCAACCAGGTACGCGGCACGGCCGGCGACTATCAAGTCGACGGCGCCCGCCTGGCGCTGGGCCATGCCTACGGAGGCGCAGCCCAGTACTACGCCATGTGGATCGTCTCCGCCGACCTCGAACCCGATCTCGGCTGACCGCCAAGAGGAGCAGACAACCATGGGAGCTTGCGACGACCGCGTCGTCATCGTCACCGGTGCCGCCCGAGGACTCGGTCGGGCCCACGCCCTGGCCTTCGCCGCCGAGGGAGCCAAGGTCGTGGTCAACGACCTGGGGGTCGAACGTGATGGCTCGGAAGGAACATCCGAAGCCGCCGATGAGGTGGTGGCCGAGATCGAGGCGGCCGGCGGCATCGCCATGGCCAACGCCGCCGACGTGGCCGAATGGGATCAGGCCGCGGCCATGGTCGATCAGGCCGTCCAGACCTTCGGGCGGCTCGACACGCTGGTCTGCAACGCCGGCTTTCTGCGTGATCGGATGCTGGCGAACATGAGCGAGGACGAGTGGGATCTCGTCACCCGGGTGCATCTGAAGGGTCACTTCGCTCCGGCTCGCCACGCCATTGCCCACTGGCGCGATCGGGCCAAGTCGGGTGAGGAGGTGGTGGCTCGACTCGTCAACACCAGCTCGGGGGCCGGTTTGATGGGCAGCATCGGCCAGGGGAACTATGCCGCGGCCAAGGCCGGTATCGCCCTGCTCACCATCCAACAAGCGGCCGAGTGGGGCCGCTACGGCGTGGCCGTCAACGCCGTCGCTCCCGATGCCCGCACCCGGATGACCGCCGGGGTCTTCTATGAGGAAGAGGCACCGGAGGGTTGGGACGACAAGGCCCCCGAAAACGTGTCGCCGTTGGTGGTGTGGTTGGGGAGTGAGGCCTGTGATGTCACCGGGCGCGTCTTCGAGTGCACCGGTGGGCAGCTCAACGTGTGCGACGGCTGGCAGCACGGACCGGTGGAGACGGTGGGCGAGCGGATGATGACCGTCGACGAGGCTGCCGATCTGGCCCATCGTTCGGTTGGTGGGGCACCCGAACCGGCGCCGGTCTTCGGAGCATGAACTTCGACGACAGTCCCGCCGAGGCCGCTTTCCGCCGGGAGTGTCGCGAGTTCCTCGACCGCCACGCCGAACTCAAACCCGACCGGGTCGATTGGTCGCAGTCGTATTGGGCTCGCCCGCCGAGCGACGACGAAGACCGCCAACACGTCGTCGAAGCTCAGAAGTGGCAACGCATCAAATACGACGCTGGTTGGGTCGGCCTGAGCTGGCCCGAGGAATACGGCGGGCGCGGTCTCAGCCCGCTGCTGAACCGTGTGTTCCACGAGGAGGAGTCCCGGTACGAGGTACCGGGCGGCATGTTCGCCCAAAGCATCGGTATGGCCGGTCCCACCATCATCGCGTTGGGAACCGATGCTCAGAAGGCGTTTCACCTCGACCCGATGCTCACCGGCGACCACATCTGGTGCCAGCTGTTCTCCGAACCCGAGGCCGGGTCGGATCTGGCCGGTCTGCGCACGGCCGCACTGCGCGACGGCGACGAGTTCGTCGTGAACGGCCAGAAGGTGTGGACCTCGAGCGCACAACACGCTCAGTGGGGGATGTTGTTGGTCCGCACCGACGTCGATGCTCCCAAGCACCGCGGCATCACCTACCTGCTGGTCGACATGTCGACGCCCGGGATCGAGATCCGGCCCCTCCGTCAGATCACCGGTGCTTCCCACTTCAACGAGGTCTTTCTCACCGACGTGCGAGTACCGGTGGCCAACGTGGTGGGTGACATCAACGGCGGCTGGGGCCCGATCCTGACCACGCTGGCCAACGAACGAACCGGCATCGGCACGGCCAAGGCGACATCGATCGACGACCTGATCGAACTGGCCCGGCATTTCGGCGTGGCCGACGACCCCGTCGTGCGGGACCGGTTGATGCAGGTCTTCGCCATGCACGAGACCATCCGCTTCATGGGGTACCGGGCCCAGACCGCCGCTGGTCGGGGCGAGGCCCCGGGCCCGGAGAGTTCGGTGTTGAAGCTGGCCGCCACCCGGCGCCTCGAAGCCGAGGCCGACCTCACCATGGCCATCATGGGGGTTGCGGGGACATTGATCGGCGACGATGCCCACATGGCCGGCTTCTGGCAGAACTACTCGTTCCTGGGCCAGTGGATGAGCCGCATCGGGGGCGGAACCGACCAGGTCCAGCGCAACATCGTGGGTGAGAACGTGCTCGGGCTCGCTCAGGAGCCCCGGCTCGACAAAGGTGTTGCCTTTCGTGACATTCCGCGGTGAGCCGGCTCCTCCCGCCCGCGACCGCACTGCGTGCGAATCTCGCCACCGTGTGTACTGGCCAAGCCTCGGTCTGGCCCGCTACTCTCGGCCCACGTGAGGTGGTGCTGTGCCGCCGATCTCGTCCAATCGCTGGTCATGACGTCAACCGCTGCCGGTTGGGCTCGGCCACCGGGAGTTTGCCCCTTTGACTACCGACGGTTCTCCGACCACGACCCGGGCCCTGGGGCCCGACGTCGTGTTGTCCATCGATGAGTTCGGCAGCATCGACCTGCCCCAGCGATACGGCGCGGCCAAACTCGAGCTCGATCTGGTCGGGCTGGCGGCCATCGTCGAGCTGACGCGGGCCGAACCCCTCGGAACCGAGGCCTTGTCGGCCGCGATGGACACCGAGTTCGCCGGCCTCGATCGTGATGTCGAGTTGTTGCTGCGCCGGCTCGACCGACGGGGGCAACTGATTGCATCCGACGGCAATCGGGGACGCGACGTGCCCGACCATCCGGCTTACGGCGAGCCCGGTGAGCTCGATTCGACCACCGAGCTGAGCATCCGCACGCCGCTCGTGCTGCGACCCCACCGCGGCAGCTTCGAATACATCGACCACGACGGCCGCTGCCGAGCGCGCTTCGGTCCCACCGAAGTGGCGGCGATGGCAGGGCTGACGCTGCCGGCGTCACCGTCCCAGACCCGAACCCGCCACCAGCAGGACTGGGGTGATCACGCCCTCGACGATGAGGCCTACACCGATCTCCTGGCCCGGTTGTCGTTCTGTGGCGTGCTGGGTACCACCGAACCCGAACCGGCCGTGGTCGCCGAGGCCACCAACGACGATGCCCACCAGGTGGGCGACCCGCGCCTGCTGGAGGTCTTCGCCCGGCGGGCCGCAGAACGCGATCGGGTCGAAGCCGAACGGGAGGTGAGTACGGGTGTCACGCGCACCAAGGTCGTGCCCGTGACCTTCGACCGATCTCCGCCGCTGGCCTTGGGCCTGGTCATGGCCTACGCCATGCGTTTCAAGGACTCGGTCCTGGAGGAGTCGTACGACTTCCGCCCCGAGTTCGTGTTCGACCACCGCCGGATTCCCGAGCTCACCGAGCGACCAGCGGTGTACCTGTTCTCCAACTACCTCTGGTCACACCAGGAATGTATGGAGGTGTCCGACACCGTCAAGCGGCGCAGCCCCGACAGCATCACCATCCACGGGGGACCGGACACACCGAAATACGAGGTCGATGCCCGGCAGTACTTCGCCAATCACCCGTCGGTCGACATCATCGTGCGTGGTGAGGGCGAGTTGACGTGCACCGAGGTCCTCGAGGCACTGGTGCCAGTCTTGGGAACGGCCGATCCCGACCTGTCCGTGCTGGCCGACGTCCCCGGTGTGTACTACCGCTCCGGTGACGACATGGTGGCCACCGCCGACCGCGAACGCATCGCCGATCTCGACACCATCCCCTCACCGTTCCTGCTGGGGCTCTTCGATGCCTACGGCGAGGTCCCCGGTGCCCACATCACCATCGAGACCAACCGTGGTTGTCCGTACGGGTGCACGTTCTGTGACTGGGGTTCGGCCACCATGAGCCGAATTCGCAAGTTCGACATCGACCGTGTCTACGCCGAGATGGAATGGTGTGCGGCCAACGGTGCCCACGCCATTGGTCCCGCCGACTCGAACTTCGGCATCTTCAAACGAGATGTCGAGATCGCCGACAAGTTGGCCGAGATCAAGGCCGAACACGGTTTCCCGTTCTCGTTCGGGGTCAGCTACGCCAAGAACACCGTCAAACACCTCCAGTACGTGATCGAGACGATGGCCAAGGCCGGCATCGTCACCCAGGGGATCCTCTCGTTGCAGTCGATGGACGAGGCCACCCTCGAGGCGGTACATCGGTCCAACATCAAGACCGAGAAGTACGACGCCCTGGCGGCCGAGATGCGGGCGGCCGATCTGCCCTTGTTCGTCGACCTCATGCTGGGCCTTCCGGGTCAGACGCCGGAGTCGTTCAAGACCGACCTCCAGCAGTGTGTCGATCGGGAGATGCAGGTGCGGATTCCCCGCACCACGTTGTTGGTGAACAGCCCGATGAACGATCCCGAGTACAAGGCCGAACACGAGATCGTGGTCAACAAGGAGCCGGGACCGGGCAACAAGTCACTGGTGGTGTCGACCGCCACCTTCACCCGCGACGACTACCGCGACATGACCCACACTCGACTGGTCTTCCTCTTCCTCGAGAACTTCGGTGTGGCTCGCCAGGTGGCCCGCTACGTCCGTCACGAGGCCGGGGTGCGCGAGGTCGACTTCTACGAAGGTCTCCGGCACCGGTCGATCGCCGATCCGCATCGTTGGCCGTCGTTGGCCAACGCCGTGCTCAGCGGGCCCGGGCTGATGGCGCCCCCCGGTAGTTGGAAGCTGTACGTCGACGACCTCCGGGACTATGTCGTGACCGTGCACGGGGTGGCCGATGACGATGCTCTCGACACGGTGATGACGGTGCAGCACGCCATGTTGCCGGCCTTCGACCGACCGGCCCAGCAGGTGTTCGAGCTGGCTCACGACTACGCGGCGTGGTTCGGTGCCCTGGTGGGAGTGAAGGAGGGCAGCGACCGAGCCGACTGGGCTAGCCACGTGGCCCCGCTGCGCAGCTTCGGGCCGGCGGCATTCACCGTCACCGACCCGTTGACGCTGACCAACGCCATCGGCTGTGAGATCGAAGCTCACGGTTTCGGCGTCAACTGGGAATACGACTCGCCCATCCGGCGGGCCTTCGTGGCCAAGGAGACGCCCGGCCACGCGGTGCTGCAGGCCTGAGCTGACCGTCAGTCCGGTGCGGCGGCCGCCAGCGCCGCGGTGGCCTCGGCGGACAGGGTGATGGCGGAGACCGCCGACACGGCGGCCGGGCTCATCTTGGCCAACGTCTTGCGGACCACCGTCACGAGCTGGTCGGGTTCGAGCCGTTCGATGATGTCGTCGAACTGGGTCTCGAGAAAGACCAGACAAGCAGCGTCTTCGACCAGCTGTACCTCGGGATCGGTGCCCAGTTCGGTACGAACCAACAGCTGCTGGACCCGCTCGATGTCGGCCGGGCCGTAGCCGTTGGCGGCGAGGATGTCGGCCATGTCGTCGGCGTGTCGTTTCTTCTGATCGCGTCGCCAGCGCAGGTATCCGGCCCTGCCTTCGGGGTAGGACTGCCGGGGCACCCGCCACCGGGTGAGGTGGTGGGCCCGGGCGGCGATGAGCACCGGCTCCGCGGCATGCGAGTCGAGGTGTGAGATCCAGTGGGTGGCCCGGCGGCCCTCGACCAGGGCGCGTGGGCCCTCGGACAGGTGGGTGGGGTCGTCGGCGTTGGCGGTGTCGATGGCGTCGTACACGGCGGCGAGCGAGCTGCCCATGGCCCGATGGTACGCGTCCACACCCGAGTGGCGCGGTCCGTGCGGGTCCGAGTGCCAAGCTGGCGCGGTGAACACCCGCAACGTGCTCATCGCCCTCGCGGTCATCGTCGTGGCGGCGGTGGCGACCGCGCTGTTGTATGACAGTCCCGAGCCCGGTCCCACGGCGGCCGAGGCTGCGCTCATCAGCGCCCTGGCCGACGACCTGGCCACGGTGGAGCCGGGTGATCCGGCGGTGGCGCTCGACGACGAGCAAGCTCAGTGTGTGGCCGAGGACATGGTGTCGCGAATCGGCGGGACCCGGTTGACGGTCCTGGGTGTTGATGCGGCCTCGGTGCGCCAGACCGGCTTCGCTCCCGCCGAGGTGGCGTTCCTCGAGGAGGAGCGGGTGGCCGTCGTCGATGCCTTGTCCGGGTGCGTCGATCTCACCGAGTTGGCGGTCGACAGCCTGGCGTTGGCCCGGGGACAGGCCGCTCGCTCGTGTGTTCGTGATGCGCTGGCCGGCCCCCTGGCCCGTGAGTTGTGGTTGTGGCGGGTGGGCCCGGCCACCGATGAGGCGCCGGCCGCGCTGGCCGAGGCCTTGTCGACCATCGACGATTGCTTAGGGTGATGCAGTTCGCGCGATGAGTGATCTTTTTTCACGAGCGCACTAGTATGGGTCTGTTGGCTAGGTAGCCGTGACGGCTACAGGGGAGGAGCGCCGTGATGCGGAGCTCGAAGATCATGATGGCCGAAGCCATCGGGACGTTCATCTTGATGCTCGGCGGGCCGGGCACAGCGGTGCTGGCCGCCGGCGCCCTCGACGGGGCGGCTGTGCTGGCCATCTCGCTCGGATTCGGCTTGTCGTTGCTCATTGCGGCCTACGCCATCGGTCCCATCTCCGGTTGTCACATCAACCCGGCTGTCACCCTGGGGCTGGTGCTGATGCGCAAGGTCGAGGTGGCCAAGGCCCCGGCTTATGTGATCGGCCAGATCGTGGGTGCCATGGCGGGCGGCGCGGTGGTGTACGTGATCGCCAAGCAGTCACCCGGGATCTTCGACGCCAATTCGGGCACGTTCGCCACCAACCAGTGGGGCCAGACCGACGAGTACGTCTTCTTCGACTTCTGGGGTATGGCCATTGCCGAGGTGCTCCTCACCGGGTTGTTGGTGTTCGTGGTGCTGTCGACCACCAGCAAGAAGTTCGCAGCCGGCCAGGTGGGGCTCACGGTGGGTCTGACCCTCACCCTCATCCACCTCATCTCCATCCCGGTCGACAACACGTCGGTCAACCCGGTGCGAAGCCTCGGTATGGCCTACATCGCCGGCGGTGACGCCCTCGAACAGCTGTGGGCCTTCATCGTCTTCCCGCTGGTCGGGGCCGTGGTCGGGGTCCTCGCCTGGTTGGCGGTCGACGACGCCGCGTTGGAGGACACCGCGCTGGGATCGTCAGGCATGGTGAAAGCCCGAGATGCCATGACCAGCGCCACCGACAAGGTCGAGGGCCTGGTCGACGACGCCGGCGACAAACTGGACTGATGAACTGGCCCCGAGGGGCCGACAAACCTGTTCATATTCCGGAAACGGTCGTTCACACTCTGGAAACTCCAGGATGATCGGATCGGGGTAGGGTGCCAATCGATCCCCCGACCGGCCTCAGGAGGCTGCCCACATGAAGCTCGTCACCGCCGTCATCAAGCCGTTCAAGCTCGACGACGTGAAGGATGCCCTCGCGGCCATCGGCGTCCAGGGCATGACCGTCTCGGAGGCGCAGGGGTTCGGTCGCCAGGGCGGACACAGCGAGACCTATCGGGGCACCGAGTACAAGGTGTTGTTCACCCCCAAGACCCGCATCGAGATCGTGGTCGACGACAGCATCGCCGATCAGGTCGTCGACGCCGTCGTCGACGCAGCCCGCACCGAGAAGATCGGTGACGGCAAGGTCTGGGTGTCGAGTGTGGACTCCCTGGTACGCATCCGCACCGGCGAACGAGGCGCCGACGCGGTCTAGATTTCCCGCTTCGCTCCCCCTACTCGCGCCGCGAGGTTGGTGGGGTCGCCGTTGTCGGCTGTCGGTCCAGTTGTGTCTCCGTGGTTGGCTTGATGCGGCGCTCCCTACGGGGCTGCGCCAGAGGCGCGGACCCGGGGCCTCCTCCGTCGGCCCCTCGGTTTGGTGCCGTTTCGGGTTTGATCGAATCAGGTCGGTTGCGTGACAGGCCCCGCCCGCGGTCTGAGGG
>JBPCTQ010000343.1:0-9591 GCA_051011595.1 Acidimicrobiales bacterium | reverse complement strand
GATGTTCGACGATCCGAGCTTCGCCTACATCGACAACACCTGGATCGCCACGTGGGGACAGGTACCGGCCTGAACGTGCTCGCGGCCGCGACCCGGTCGGGCGACAACACTCGCCCGATGATCGACGACGCCGCCGGTGGTGATCAGCCGGCCACGATCGTGGCCGCCAGCGCCAGCCGATGGTCCTTGGCCCACGGTGGACCAAGGCGAGCCCTCGGGCCGTACAGGATGTCGTCGCTCCGATCACCGAGGAGCTGCTCGGCTTCGCTCTGCACCGTCTTGGCGTCGAAGAAGCAGACATCCCACCCGCGTGCTCGGGCACACTCGGCCAACACCTGGCGGTACATCACCGAGTCGGCGCGCGCTTCGTAGGGAGATCGGCGTTGCCCGGCAATGTCGTCGGGGAAGTCGGCGGGCCAACCCCGCAGCGAGATCGACCGGATGGGTTGGGCCACATCGGACGCGAGCGCGTCGAGCGACGCCGCCGTCGCGTGCCGGGCCGACGCTCGCACCTCCGCCACCAGGATGGCGACGGAGTCGTCGTCGAGTCCCTTCCCCTCGTGATGGATCGGTGCCGTCGCCACTCCGGGTTCGACCAGTTCGATCCGGCGGCGGTCCACCACGACGTGGTCGCTGGTGGCCGTCACAGCCACCGCCCAGCCGAAGTGATGTGCGATACCCACACGCATGGCGCCGAGTATCCCGCGTCTCCTCCTCGGACGTCAGGGGGTGACGATGTTGAAGTGATAGTCGGGTTCGTCGAGCAGACCGAAGAGATCGACCAGCACCGCGGGATCTCCCTCGATGGCGACGTCGCCGGCTGCGAGTGCGTCGCCGAGATCGGCGACCCCGGCCAGGACTTCGACGAACACGCGCCGGGCGAGGCGCAGGGTCACGTCGGCCTGCGCCGCGACACCTCGGTGGTGATGCAGTGCTCCGTGGTCGAGACCGAGCACCCACTGCTGATCGAGATCGGTGAAGTCCCAGTTGATGGCGACGGTTCGGCCGTCGGCACGCGGACCGTCGAGCCGGACGGCCAGTGAGTCGAAGATCATGTCGATCGGCATGGCCATCAACATCCCCACCGGGGATCCGGGTGCGGCCGAACCCTCCTTGGCCGCACCATCGCGTAGCTCCTTGGCCCCGGTGAGATAGAAGTTGCGCCACGGTCCGGACTCGGCCTGGTAGCCGAGCTGCTCCAGCGCATCGGCCTGCAGTTCACGACCGGCCTGATGGCTCGGGTCGGCGAAGACGACATGGTTGACGAGCTGGGCCACCCATCGATAGTCGCCGGCGTCGAAGGCCTCACGAGCCTTGGCCACCACCTGGTCGGCCCCACCCATCATCTCCACGTAGCGGGTGGCCGCCGCTTCCGGGGGCAACGGTTCGAGGTTGGCCGGATTGCCGTCGAAGAAGCCGAGGTAGCGCTGATACACCGCCTTGGCGTTGTGGCTCACCGAGCCGTAGTAACCACGGTTGTTGAAGTTCTCGACCAGGCTCGGCGGGAGCTCGAGGTCTTCGGCGATCTCCAGGCTGGTGAGCCCCCGGTTGGCCAGGCGCATGGTCTGGTCGTGCAGGTAGCGATAGGTGTCGCGCTGGGACCGGAGGTAGTCGCGGATCTCCGCCGCCCCCCAGACCGGCCAGTTGTGGGTGGCGAAGAGCAGATCGATGTCGTCGTCGATCTCCAACAACGCTTCGTGGATGTACTTGCTCCAGGCCAGTGCGTCGCGCACCTGCGCACCGCGGAGGGTGTACAGGTTGTGCATCACACAGGTGCAGTTCTCGGCCATACAGATGGCCCGGAACTGGGGGAACGAGAAGTTCATCTCGGCCGGGGCCTCGGTGCCCGGGGTCATCTGGAAGACGATGCGCACCCCGTCGATGACTCGTTCCTCGCCGGTCGTGGTGATGTCGTCGGTGGGTGCGATCAGACCCGATTCACCGTGGCGCGGCAGGGTCCGACCCAACCCCGATCCGACCATGCCCTGCGGGTCGGCCGGCAGCAGGCCGCCGTACATGAAACCGGCGCGACGCATCATGGCGGGCCCGGCGATCACGTTCTCGGCGACGGCTTCCTGAACGAAACCCTCCGGTGCGATCACCGGCACCCGACCGGCCGCCACATCGTCGTCGTTGGTCACGCCGTAGGCACCGGCGAAGTGGTCGGCGTGGCTGTGGGTGTAGATCACGGCCACGACCGGGCGCACACCAACGGTGTCGTTGAGCAGAGCGAGGGCCGCGGCGGCCGTCTCGGTGGTGGTGAGCGGGTCGATCACGATCCATCCGGTATCGCCTCGCACGAACGTGATGTTGGAGACGTCGTAGCCCCGAACCTGATAGATGCCGTCGGTCAGCTCGAACAGGCCGTGGCGGTTGTTGAGCTTCTCCTGGCGCCACAAACTGGGGTTGACCGTGTCCGGCGCGTCGCCGTCGATGAACGCGAATCGGTCCATGTCCCACACCACACGGTCGGAGTGGATGGCGGTGAGCACCAGGCTGTCGGCCCGGGCGATGAGCCCCCGCTCGTTGCGCTCGAAGTCGGTCGGGTCGTCCAGGGGCAGCGCGGCGGCCACCTCGGCGTTGGCCGCCCTGGTGTAGTCACTTGCGGGTTTGGTCACGTGCAGGGCTCCGATGTCAGAGGGTGATGAGGTTGGTGATGATGGGCGGCAGCTCGTCTTCGGGGAGGAGATAACGAGCGAGCAGGATGGTCTCGGTGCGACCCTTGGTGTCGAGCCAGTTGCCACCACCGGGATCATCGGGGCCGACCAGCATCTTGACCGTTCCGTCGGGCTGGCGCTCGGCCTGGGCGTCGTTCACACACACCGACTGCCCATCACGGAACTCGGGTGACTCGAGCCACCAGTTGTTGAGGTGCACACTCCAGTACCGACACTCGGGCGGGCGCAGCTCCAGCTCGAGGGCCTGGCCCGGTTCGAGCTTCACGTAGCAGAGTTGGTAGTGGTTGTGCGGTGTGCCGGCCATCTCGGAAACGAGGTCGGCCCCGGCCTCGTTCATGACGTTGGGACGCAACCGGAGCTCCTCGGAGAGTCGCACACTGGCGGCGTTCACCCAGTCGAGGCCGACACCCAACAACCCGAGCACCGAGGTGATCTGTTGGGTGTCGAGCTCGGGGCGATGGGACAGGGCAGGCGAGAGCTGTTCGACCTCGAAGGTGGCCTTCACGCCATTGGCCCGATCGTGGGTGTACTCACGAATGATGACGAAGGCCGCGTCGGCGCCCAGGTCGAGCCAGTTCGAGGCCAGCTCCGGTCCGCCGACGGTCAACGAGAACGTGCCGTCGGGGTCGACGTCGAGCTCGCCGTCGTGCAGGTCGGCCACCACTCGATCGACCACCCCGGCCCGGTACGCGGTGAACGAGATGTAGGGCGACTCACCCCGGGTGCCCGATATTCGGTACGTGCCGCCCTTGGCCACACTGAACTGGTGGTAGATGGTGTCGGGACAATCGGCGAACACCTTGCGGGTGGGTGACTCGGCGAAGAACAACTCGGGTTTGGTCCCGGCCGGGAACTCCAGGAACTGCTCTTCCCGATAGGCCAGCTGGCGAAGGATGAATCGCAGCCCATCGAGCTGTTCGGCTTGGTTCGGAGCCGATGCCAGCGCCCCGAGACCCAACTCGCGCAGGCTGTCCGTGAACGTCGTCCACGCTTCAGCCAGATCGCCGGCCTCGGCTCCGGGCGCTGCTTCGTTGTCCGACATGTCGATCTCCCCGTGTCAGTAGACCATCGTCTACCACCCGGGGTGGCGCCCCATCACCTCCACCAACGCGTGTCGTCGTCCTCGGATCCGATGGAGCGGGCCGTCGTCGACCAACCGGCCGAGGCGACCCGCTCAAGGTGATCGCCGCGGCGTCGATGGTTGACCCATGGCGTCAGCGACGATCCTGGATGCCATCGAACAGGGTGATGTCGACCACGTTCGCACCCTGCTCGATGACGGATTCGACCCGAACACCCCAGTGGGCGACGACGGGGATCTGATGCTGTGTTGGGCCGCGGCGTTCGCTCAGGACGAGATCGTTCGGATCCTCCTGGCGAGCAACGCCGACGTCGACGCCGTCCCGGATCACGGCATGGGCGGGCCGGCGCTGAGCGATGCCCTCTTCGCGGGGCACGTGGCCACCGCCTCTCTGCTCGCCGATGCCGGAGCCCACGTGAGCTATGCCGATGCCGCCGCCCTGGGTCGACTGGCCGACGTCCAAGCCCACGACGAAGACCACGGCGAACGATGGGCAGCCTTCCTCTCGGCGTGCAAGACCGGGCAGCAACCGGTTGTCGAGTACCTGGTACCCCGCGGCATCGACGTCACGATCTATCCGCCGGGCGATGAGTACGGCGGTATCGGCGCGAGCGGACTGCACTGGGCGGCGAGCGGCGGCCACGAGGCACTCGTCCGGTGGTTGGTTGCGGCCGGAACCCCGATCGACATCGTCGACGACGCATTCGACAACACCTCACTGGGGTGGGTCCGGCAAGACGGCGACGAAGAGATGGCCGGGGTGCTCATCGAGCTGGGTGCCGATCCCGAGCGGGCCCGCAGCTAGACCGCCGAATCGGGCGCGGTGACCTGCTGGAGGGCGTGGGTGGCCTGGCGGATCATGCCGGGGTTGGTGTCCCAGTAATACGGCAACGCTGAGATGGCCTGGTAGAGCGCCCAGCCCCGTCCGCGTAACCACGACGCGTCGTCGACTTCGAGCTCGGACCGATAGCGGGCCCGACTCTCGCCGACGAACACGTTCCAGGCCGGTTGGAGATCGCAGGCCGGATCGCCCACGTTCAGCCCACCGAAATCGATCACCCCCGACAGACGACCGTCGACCACCAGCAGGTTCCCTGGCAACAAGTCGCCGTGCACCCACACCTCGTCTTGGTCCCACACCGCCGCCTCGAGGGACTCGTCCCACAACCTCGTGACCAGGCCGCCATCGATGCGCGAACCGAGCTGATCGATCGACGCCCGAACGTATCGGTCACATTCGATCAGTGGGGCACCACGGGCGGCGCGGGCCCGCTCGTGGGCGCCCGCGGTGTCGACCGCCCGCAAGGCGACAACGAAGGCGGCCAGATCGATGGCCGCCTGACCGAGGTCGTCGATCGTGCCATTGGCGTTGGCGCCGGGTAGCCACTCATAGACCGACCAGGCGAACGGGTACCCCGCGCCGGGTGCACCGATGGCCAGCTGAACCGGCAGGGCCAAAGGAACATGGGGCGCCAACTTCGGCAACCACTCGGCCTCCTTGCCGGCTTGGACGGTCGCTCGTTCGATGCGGGGCAACCGAGCCGACAGATGCTCACCCAGTCGGTAGATGTCGTGGTCGGTGCCGTACGAGTCGACGAGCTCGATCGGCAGGTCGGCCCACCGAGGGAACTGATCGGTCAACAGCTCCCGCACCATCGCAACGCTGGTGTCGACCTCGTCGACATGCATCCTCGTCTTCCCCATCGCCGCCACTATGGGCAATCACCGTTGGCCGGACCAAGTGATATTCGGCCCCACCGGGCCGAGACCGCATCAGAGGGCGTGACGACCGATCTCGTGGATGTGGCCGTGATCGGTGCCACAACACCCGCCCATCACGGCCAGGTTGGGCAGGAGCTGGCGCAGTTCGGCGTAGAGCGCACCCAGCTCGGCTCGGTCACCGACATCGAGCTCCTCGGCGTTGTCGAGCTCGTCGTGGCTCATCCGCGAGGCGTTGGCTCGCACCAGCCCGATACGTTCGACCCACCCACCGCCCGTGGCGAGCATGGTGCGGAAATGGTCGGGGTGGGCGCAGTTGATGCCGTAGGCGATCGGTGCTCCACCGGTGGCCGCCTCCACCTGCTCGATGGCGTCACCCAACGGTTGCCCGGTGGGCAGGTGGCCGTCGGTCTCGACCGTGAACGAGATGACCGACGGCATGGCGGCGGCCACGGCGGCCCGGGCGACGCCGACCGCCTCTTCGGCGTAGGTCATGGTGAGCACGGTGATCTGATCAGCGCCGCTGTCGGCCAACGTGGCAACCTGCGCGCCGTGGTAGTCGGCGGCCTCGTCGGCGGTCATCTGATCGCCCGGTTCGTAGCCATCGCCCCGGGGACCGAGGTTGCCCGAGATGACCACCTTGGTCCCGACCGGTTCGTACTCGGCCCGAATCTGGCGCAACAGGTCGACGGCGGCCGCGTTGATGGTGGCCAAGCTGTCGGCGTCGTAGCCCAGGACGGACCCCCAGTCGGCCGACGCTCTCCAGGTGGGGGTCTCCAGCACGATGCCCACCCCGTGTCGGCGGGCGGCGTCGGCATAGGTCCGGTAGTAGTCCACCAGGCTGGTGCGGCCGGTGTCGGTCTCGAGCAACGGGAAGGAGGCGAACTCGGGTAAGTCGTAGCCGGCGTCGAATATGAGAGTGGTCTCCAACCCGCCGTCGGTGAGGAGAACCTCGCCATTGGCCTGCGGAAGATCGTGACGGTGGGTGCTCATCGGTGTCTCCAGGGGTGGTTTCCCGTATGGATCGTGGGTGAGGTTGACGTGGGCGGTTCAGCTCCAGCGGGCCGGTAGTGACTCGAGACCGCGGAAGATGACCGTCTTGCGCCACCGAGGTTCGGTGTCGACCAACCGCAGGTCCCCGAAACGGTCGAGCAGCAGACCCAGGCCGACTTCGGCCTCGACGCGGGCCAGGGCGGCCCCGAGGCAATGGTGGATGCCGAACCCGAACGACATGGGTTGGCAGTCCGGTCGACCCAGGTCGAGTACGTCGGGCTGGTCGAAGCGGGTCGGATCGCGATTGGCCGAGCCGAGCACGGTGACCACCGAGCGCCGCGCGGGCAGGGGAACCCCGCCGATCTCGACGGGTTCGGTGGGCACCCGCTGGGTGAGCTGGATCGGGCTGTCGAACCGCACCAGCTCGTCGACCGCGTTGGCCCGCAGGTCGGGCTCGGCGCGGAACCGGTGCAGCTGGGTGGGGTTGGCGAACAGGTGCCACAACCCGTTGCCCATGAGGTTGGAGGTGGTCTCGTGTCCGGCCGCGAACAACAGCACCGAGAAGGCCACGAGCTCTTCTTCGCTGAGCTGGTCACCTTCGTCGCGAGCGGCAACAAGGGCGCTGAGCAGATCGTCGGCCGGCTGGTTGCGCCGTCGGGCAATCAACGACCGGAAGTAGCGGTCCAACTCGACGGCCGCGGCCTCGACCTCGGTGATGTAGCCGCCGCCCCGTTCGCTGACATCGAGGACGCGCACGATCTGGCGGACCCAGTCGTGCATGGGTCCCACATCGTCGGGCGGCACGCCCAACAGGTCGCAGATCACCCGCGTCGGCAATTGGTAGAAGTAGTCACGCAACAGGTCGGCACCGCCGCGAGGTTCGAGCTGGTCGAGCAACTCGAGCGCGGTCTTCTCGATCATGGGTCGAGCCGCATCGGCGACCCGTGGGGTGAAGGCCCGCGAGGCCAGGCGTCGCATCCGGGTGTGATCGGGCGGGTCCATGAGGATGAGGAAGCGGTTGACCATCGTGGGCAACAACCCGGTCTCGGTGTTGCGGAATCGACGGCGCTCGAGGTGGAACAGCGCCCGACCGGGGAACTCCAACACCCGTCCTCTGCCGTGGCGTCCCGCTCCGAAGCTGATGTCGACCAAATTGTCGTTGCTGGACATGGCCGGATGGCGCAGCACCTCGAGCACGTCGTCGTAGCGGGTGACCAGGGTGACCCCGATCACCGAGTGATGGATCGGATCGGCCTCGCGCACCCGGGCGTACATCGGATACGGGTCGGCGCGGGCCTTGGGGTCGGCCAGGAACCGAAGCACAGAAGGTTCGAGAAAGCGGCTCATCGAGACTCCACCGCGAACCTACCCCCGTGGTTCCTCCGCCGTCCCGCGGTCGTTGGTCACCCAGCCTTCTGGTGTGGTGGCACCAGCGGGAGGCGCAGACCGGGCCGGGGTCCGCGCCCACAGCCGGCCCTACATGTCGATGGCTTCGGCCACCTCGATCTGGCCGCCGCCGGCCAGCACCGGGCAACCACTGGCCAGCTTCACCGCCGCGTCGATGTCGCCGGCGTTGATGAGCGAATAGCCGGTGAGCGGGTTGGCGCCACCCCCGGCGCTGGTGGACCCATCGCTGGCAATGGTGACGGCCGACGAGATCGGGTTTCCCCCATCCACCAGCGCCTCACCGAGGTCACCGAACCAGGCGCCCCAGGTCTTCATCAGCTCGGCCTGCTCGGCCTCGGTCTCGGGCATCCCACCGCCACCGTGATAGGCGAGTACGTACTTGGGCATGTCGGTTCCTCCCGGTCGAGATGGTGCGTTTCACCATCGCCGTACCCCAACGACGAACGGCCGCACTCGATCTCGACATCACCAGCGAGATTTCTGGTGGCCGTGGCTACCGGGCGCGGCTGGCCTGCTCCAGCAGGGGTGCGTTGGCCACCGAGCTGTCGCCCCGCCCGGTCAGCTCGCGGAGCACGCCCACAAACCCCTCGGTGAGATGGGCGTGTTCGGCGAAGCCGGGGACACCCATCAGCCGCCGATGCAGCTCGGGTACCCGGTAGTACGGCACCGACGGGTAGAGGTGGTGGTCGAGGTGATAGCTGACGTTGGCCGGTGCCAGGAAGATCCGGTCGAAGACCGTCGGGGTGGTCGAGCGGCTCATGGTGAGCGGTCCGGCGAGCTCGAGTCCGAAGTGCTCCTGCACACTCCGCAGTCGCAGCGTGAACGCCAGCCAGGTGAGAACCGGGACCATCCAGAACAACACGAACCCGACCCACCAGCCCAACATCGTCAACACCGCGGCTCCGACCGCGTAGAACACCACTCGCCCGGCCACGAACCAGCGGGGTGGACGCGTCGACTCGTCTCCATCGGCCACGTCGACCATCTCCATCACCAGCCGGTGAGCCCGCACGCCGAGCAGCTCGGGTAGCAGGAGTCTGACCAGGCCGCCGGTGGTCTTGGGGAACATCCATTCGTCGGCCCGGTTCGCCTTGAAGGCCAGATCGGGATCGGCTGGTTCGTTGATGTGGCGATGGTGCGCGAAATGGGTGACCCGGTATCCCCGCAGGGTGACGAATACCGGGAAGGCCAGGAACAACTCGCTGATCGTGTCGTTGGCGACCTGATGGCCGATCAGGCGGCGATGGGCTCCTTCGTGCATCAGGATCAACAGGCTGTGGATTCGGCTGCCAATGACCACCACCGCCAGGGGATACAGCCACCACGACACCCGGATGGTGACGACGATCGCCGTCGCGATGAGCAGCCACTCGACAGCGATGCGGCCCAGCGCTCGACCGGGCCGGACGCGGCTCAGCTCGGCCACGGTCTCGGCGTCGAGAAAACGGGGTACGGGACGCCGACTGCGATCGCCGGCCGGATTGTCGTGCCCGCTGTTGATCCTGGTGCCAACCACCCTTGGTAGATCGGCAGAACTGACGCAAGATTCAGCCGTCGAGCCGCCCTCAGGCTCGGATGATCAAAGCTGGTCGGTTCGGCGCAGATAGGTCATCGCCGCCCAGCCCGGCAGGATCGGCAACCAGAAGGTGACGAATCGGTACAAGAACACGGCCGGTATGACGATGGCCGATTCCTCCACCAGCCCGAGGGCCG
>JBPCTQ010000342.1:0-2948 GCA_051011595.1 Acidimicrobiales bacterium | reverse complement strand
GGTGCGTCGAAGCGAGGGAGGGTGACGCTGAAGATGGCACCACCGCCGTCTCGGTCATCGGCCCGGATCGTTCCGCCGTGGGCCTCGATCAGGTCACGGGCGACACTGAGACCCAAACCGGATTCGGTGCTCGAGATGCCTCGTTCGAAGATGCGATCGTGCTGCAACGCTGGGACACCGGGACCCCGGTCGGCCACTCGCAGCGCAACCTCGCTACCGGCGCCGCCGATCCACAACGTGACGGGACTGTCGGGGGCGTGGCGCAGGGCATTGTCAACAAGGTTCTGCAAGGCCTCCACCACGTCGGCGGGATCGGCCATGGCCCACGGGTGATGGTCGGCGATCATGGTGACCGGCAGGTCAGCCGACTCGTAGAGCAACACCATCGGTGCCAACAGCTCGACCACATCGAAGGGCTGGGCTTCGAGGTAGCGATGGTCCTCGAGCACTCCGGACAGCCGACGGACCTCCGAACGCAGGGCGGCCACCATCTCGGAGCTGGCGTCGCTGCCCACAGCCCGCAAGCCACCGTCGATGGCCACCAGGGCGTTGCGGGCGTCGTGGACGACTTCTTCCTGGCGACGAACGTGGTGCACCAGACGATCAGCGGCCCGGGATGCCTCCAACCGGGCCTCCACGTTCTGCTCCCGCTCCATCAGGGCCACGTTGCGGAGCTCCACCAGCGCCGCGTACAGCACAACGACGACGCCGGTGAGACGCATGGCACCGGCCACCACTTCGCCGGCGGAACCGGTCCCCGTGAGCGATGCACTGGTGAAATCGCTCGTGGCCAGAGCGACGAAGAACAACGCGCTCCATTGGGCGCGGTTCTCGTCGCGCCGCACCGCCGTACCCAATGCCAACATGGCCACCAGCAGCGCCGCTGCTCCGGTGCCGGCCAGCACCGGGCGGGGCAACGGTTCGGTGCCGACCCAGATGTCGACGCCAACGCCCGCACCGACCGCGACGGCGGCGAGCATGGCGACCGCCGCGAAGCTGACCACCACATGAGGCCACCACGGCCGGCGGGCTCGGTCGACGGCGGAGACGGCGAGCATCTCGACGGCGATCACGAGCACCACCACCCGGCCGGCCACCGGAACGGCGTTGGTGAGCAGTGCGTTGACTTCACCCAACTCGAAGGCCATCACTGCCAGGGCCAGTACCAACAACATGCTCGCCTGTCGGCGGGCCCATCCGTCGCCGCTCAGTTTGGTCCGTTGCCGCAACACAACCGCACCCAACAGTGCGAAACCGACGGCCATCGCCCCCATCACCGTGGTCGCGTTCTGGATCGCCTCAGTACCGAGCCACGAGGTGGTGTCGAGGCGGGCCAGGGGCACAAAGGCACCGAGAACAACGGCCGCCACAGCCAGAGCCGCTGCCGGAGGCCCCTCCACCGATGGACGAGCCCGACGGTCAGGACCGCGATACCCCGCCGGGGCCGACAGCTCGGCCGGCGGGGCCGAGGTCGGCGTCCGCTCGTCGTGCATCTTCACGCCCGGACCCGGGCGCGACTGGTGTTGAACGGTGTCCCGCATCTCCCTCACAGGTGTACCACCGCTTTTCGGTGCTTTCCATGCGATGGAAGGCCCATTCGAGGTAGGTCGAATTCCCCAACGTGGGGGAAGACCGCTGTCCCCAATTGACGCACTGTGGGTCGAGGCCACAGAGCGTGGTCACAACAAGAGGAGTTTCTCATGATGCTCAAGGCATATGTGGCCATCCTGGCCCGAGTTCACGAAGAGCGAGGCGCTGTGGCCTCCGAGTACGCCGTGCTGCTGGCGCTCATCGCCGTTGCTCTGGTTGGTGCTGTCGGCGCCCTCAGTGGTGCCATCGCTGGTGCGCTGAACGCTGCCGCCGGCGTCATCAACGGCAACTGAGCCAAGGACGAAACCTGGGGTGCGGCCCAGGATCGTCCGCTCGGGCTTCGCCCCAAATAACTCCCCCAAACCTCTTTCCCCACCTGCAGACCTTCCTCCCACCGGCGCCTCCCCAGCGGAGGCGCCGCTGCATTTCCGCCATCGGCTGCATTTCCTGCATCGGCGGCATTTCCCCCAAATGGGGGAAGACCATTCACCAATTCTCACCCACCGTGGTGATCGGCCACACACAGTGGTCAAGGCTTCCAAGGAGACGATTGTGCGGAATCGATCGAACGCCCGACCCGGACTCGCCGATGAGCGAGCCGCAGTGGCCAGTGAGTACGCGGTACTGCTGGCCATTCTGGCCGTCGCTCTCGTCGGTGCCGTCGGCGCCTTGTCCGGCGCCCTTGCTGGTGCCCTGAACGCCACCGCCGGGCTCTTGAACTGAGCATCGACATGGAACAAGCAGAAATCGACCACTCAACGAAGGAAGAGCTGTGAGAAAGCGTGTATTGGGATTCGTGGCCGCCATCGTGTTGGCCATCATCGGAGTGGGCCTGTTGGTCACCTTCGTGCAGAGTGCCGAAGACCGAGCGCTCGAAGGCGAAGAGGTCACCGACGTCCTCGTCGTGTCGCGCACCATCGGAGCCGGAACGTCGAGCGATGTCATCGGCGACGACATCACCCTCGAACGAGTGCCGGCCAAGGTACGAGTCGACGACGCGGTGGACGACCTGTCCGAATTGGAAGGCCTGGTGGCCTCGGTCGAGTTGTTGCCCGGTGAACAGCTCACCCGTTCACGTTTCGTGATCCCGTCGGCGCTCAGCGCCTTCGAGACCAGCCAGATCGAACCTGAGGAAGGGCACCTCGAGGTGACCGTGGCGGTGTCGCCCGAGCGAGTGCTGGGCGGCAACCTGACCGCCGACGGCAAGACCCGAGTGGCCGTGGTGGCCAGTTTCGAGCCCTTCGACATCGACGCTCCCGACCTGCCCGACGGCACCGAGCCGGTGATCGAGCTCGACGGTGAGCTCTTCTCGGGTCGCCAGTCGCCCAACACCTCTCACATCATCCTGCACAAGGCGC
>JBPCTQ010000341.1:0-6278 GCA_051011595.1 Acidimicrobiales bacterium | reverse complement strand
TCGTCGGGCGGACGCACCACCACCCCGTCGACCAGGGATCGGTACCGTTCGACCAAGAGCTCGGGCAGCTCACTCCAGGGGGCGACCGGCACCACCTGTTCGAGGACGGAGTCGGGCAACAGAGCAGCCAGGTCGTCCCAGGCGTCGGCCCGGACGAGCGCACGGAGCTGGGGGCCGAGATCATCGAGCCCGAGCAGCTCGAGGGTGGGCCGGTAGGCGGGCGTCGAGTACAGGAAGGCCAGACGCCGGCGAGCGGCTGCACCAGCCTCGTCGACGGCGGCGGCGTCGCGACCGGTGACGGTCATGGGTGACACCACCACCGGGGGCCTGGCACGGGGGACACGAGCCGCCCCCTCCCCCAGCTTCGGCAACAACCGCTCGGCCAAGTCGACGGGATGCGAGTTGGTGGGATGGGTGATCAACCCGTCGGCGATCTCGCCGGCCAGGCCCAGCATCTGGTCGCCGACCGCACCCATCCACACGGTGGGGCGGGCCTCCCCCAGCGGGTCGGGCCGGAAGTCGGGCTGCAGGCGGGTGAGTTGATGGAACGGGCCCTCGTGGTGGAGGTCACCACCGGTCTCGAATGCGTCGAAGCACGCCCGGATGGCGTCGACGTGATCGCGCATGCGGGCGACCGGGCGGTCGAACTCCATGCCGTAGCGGTCCTCGACGTTGGCCCGGATCTGGGTACCCAACCCCAGCTGGAATCGCCCGGCCGACAGATGACCCAGTTCCCATGCACTCATGGCTGTGGCCATGGGACTGCGCACGAACGCCAGCGCCACGCCGGTTCGTATGGTGAGACGGCTGGTGGCCTGCGCCGCCAGGGCCGAGGCCACGAAGGGGTCGTGGAGCATCTCGGCCACGTGCAGACCGTCGTACCCCAACCGTTCGACTCGGGCCGCATAGGCGCCCACCTCGGTGATCGGCAGCCGCGGGTCCATGCCGGCGAAGACCTTCATGCCGTCGCCCCGGTCGGCACTGGTCGCGGGCGGGTCACGCCGACGAGTGTCGCACGATCGGGGGTCGGACCTGGAGCCGACCCCCGACCGGCGTCACGGCTTGCGGGCCAGGAACGAGTACCCGTGCACGTCGTAGGTACGAGCCTTCTCCTCACCACTGGCCCCTTCGAAGGTGTCGACTTTGGCGCCGATCTCGACGTCGACGAAACCGACCTCTTCCAGCATCTGCTTCCAGCCTGCACACGGCAGGCCACCGGCAATTCAATCGGTCCAGAGATCGATGTGGCGCATGGCCTCCTCGGGCACCGGCCGCCCGTTGGCGATGTCGGCGAACTGCACGACGCCGCCCGCTCGCAGCACCCGCCAGATCTCGTTGAACGTCTGCTTCTTGTCGGGCGACAGGTTGATCACGCCGTTGGAGATGACCACATCGGCCCAGCCGTCCTCCACCGGCAGTTCTTCGGCGAAGCCCTCACAGAACTCGAGGTGGTCGACTCCCATGTCGGCGGCCACGGCACGCGACCGGGCCAGCATCTCCGGGGTCATGTCGACACCGACCACCTGGCCCGTGGGGCCCACCGCGTCGGCCGCCACGAAGCTGTCGAAACCGGCGCCCGAGCCCACATCGACGACTCGCTCACCCGCTTCGAGGGGGCGCAGGGCGAACGGGTTGGCCACGCCGGCGAAGGCCTCGACGGCGGAGATGGGCAACCGATCGAGAACGTCGGTGTCGTACTGGCACCGCTCGGCGATGTAGCGCCCGGTGTGGAAGTGGAACTGCTGATCGGGATCCACCGCCACTTCGCGGTACTTGGCCTGCACCTCCGATCGCAGCTCGTCGATGTCGACCGCCAGCTGGGCGGCCTCGTCGGCCTCGCCGGTCTTGTCGAAATGGGTCTTGGTCTCGGTGCTCATGGGTGTCTCCGTGGGTTCTGTGGTGAATGGTTCAGGCGGCCAGGGCGGTGGCGGCGAAGCGGGCTTCGAGCACATCCCACTCGTGGCGCATCGCGCGGCTCATGTCTCGGTAGGCCCCGGCGACGCCGGCCGGGTCCCAGTCGTAGGAAGCAATGGTGGCCACCGCCGGGATCATGGGTGCGGCCAACTCGTCGCGTTGTTGCTGGTAGCGAGCCAGGGCAGCGGCGTCGTGGGTGCCGTTGAGTGCCTCGACGAGGGCGTCGGTCAACAGCTCGGCGCCGATGAGGGCATCGGTGATGCCGTGGGCGCTGACCGGATCCTTGAAGTAGGCGCTGTCGCCGACCAGTGCCCAGCCCGAACCCCACGCCTGGCGCAGGAAACCGGGTTGGCCGGGGAAGCTCCGGAACCGCGACTCGGCGGTGGCGCCGGCCAGCCGCTGGCGCAGCACCGGGGAACGGTCGACCGCCCGGTCGAACGCGGTCTCGACCCCGTCGGCCACCTGGCTGCGGAAGTCGGCCCCTGGTCCGGCGATCCAGACACAGGCTTCGTTGTTGTTGGTGGGGATGATGCCGGCCGCTTGACCGGGGCGGATGTCGTTCTCGACCACCTTCGGGTCGGCAACACCGGAGAAGTAGGCGTAGATGACGCTGCTACCGGCTCGTTCCTCGCGCAGCGTGGTGGCGCCCACGGTGCGGGCCACCCGGGAGTTCATGCCGTCGGCCCCGACCACGAATCCGGCCGTGATGGTGCGCGGCGTGCCGTGATCGTCGATCTCGACACCGGTGACCCGTCCCCGGTTCTTGACCAGGCCTCGCACTGCGGTGCCGTGGCGGACGGTGGCGCCGGCCTCGATGGCCGCATCGACCAGGGCTCGGTCGAGCAAGGTGCGGCGGGGGGCGTAGAGCCCATCGACATCGCCCCGGGTGGGGATGTCGATGCCGACGGTGTCGTCGCCGTAGTGGAACACGACCCGATCACCGACGGGAGTGCCGGCCTGGCGGATGGTGTCGAGTACACCCCACCGGCTGAGCAGCAACACGCCGGCCAGCGCGATGGAGTGGGTGGAGAGGGTGTCGCTGCCGTAGGTGGCCTTGTCGATGGCGGCCACCCTCACGCCGGCTCGGGCCAGCTGCATGGCGGTGGCGGCTCCGGCGGCCCGAGCGCCGACGACAACAACGTCGTAGTGGTCGTCGAGCACGGTCGTGGTGGTGTCGATGGCAGGCATCTCTGTCTCCTGGTGGGTGGGTTCGTTCGTGAACATGTCCCGATGATGCGGGACCACACCTCCCAAGGCTTGGAGAACACCTGGTGAGCTTCTGAAGAAACTCTCCAGGCAGTCTCCCCCACCTCTCCAAGACTGCAAAGGGGCGAATTCATACGGTGGCGACAGACACCGAACGCACCCAGGAGGAACCACCATGTACCGCCGATCCACCCCCGGATCCACCCCCGAGAACCTGCCCAAACGACTGCTCGGCGTGTGGGCTCATCCCGACGACGAGGCCTATCTTTCGGCCGGGCTGATGGCCCGTATGGCCGATGCCGGCCACTCGGTGACGGTGGTCACGGCCACTCGAGGGGAAAAGGGCACCGACGCCGAGGATCCCCGCTTCGCGACCTCCGCTTTCGCCGCATTTCGTGACCAGGAGCTGCGGTCCAGCCTGAGCGAACTGGGCGTCGACGACGTCCGCTTCCTGGGCTACGGCGACGGCGACTGCGACCTGGTCCCCGACGGCCTGGCCGTGGCTGCCATCGAGACGGTGATCACCGAGGTTCGTCCTGACGTGGTCATCACCTTCGGGCCCGACGGCATCACCGGCCACCCCGACCATCGGGCTGTGTCTCGCTGGACCACCGAAGCGTGGCGCCGCACCGGCGCCGGTGACCTGCGCTACGCCACCATGACCGACGAGTTCGTGGCTCGACACGCCGACCTGCACGCCGAGATGGGTGCCTTCGACGAGTTCGGTCTCGACGGGCCCTTCTCGATCCCGGGCACCGACCTCGTGAGCGAGCTGGCCCTGTCCGACGCCGAGCTCGACCGCAAACGTCGGGCCCTGGCCGCCCATGCCAGCCAGACCACCGGGCTGGCCGAGTTCATGGGTGAGGCCACCTACCGCACCTGGTGGCGGGCGGAGTCGTTCCGGCGACCGACCGCCACCGAGATGGCCAGCTGTCCGCTACCCCAGCACCGACTGGCGCCGACGGTGGCGGCCGCAGCATGACCGCCGTTGACCCAAATTGCGTCACTTGTACGGCCCAGAGCAGCACTACGAACGCAATTTCGCAGCCCACCGCTATCGCTCGGGCGATGGCCGAAGGCGCCCGCGACATCGCCCCGATGGCCGCATCGGTGGCGCCCTTCGGATTGGCCATCGGTGCCGCCGTAGGTGCCTCCGACGTACCGGCCCTGGCCGGCTGGGCCGGCGGTCCACTCATCCTTGCCGGTTCGGCCCAGCTCACTGCGGTCCAGATGCTCGACGCCGGTGCCGCCCCGTGGGTCATCATCGTGTCGGCCCTGGTCTTGAACGCTCGCATTCTGATGTACGGCGCCGCACTCGCCCCGTGGTTCCGCGACCAATCGCTGCCACGACGACTTCTGCTGGCCGTTCCACTGATCGATCAGTTGTTCCTGGTGACCGCGCCCCGCTTCGAGCGAGGCGACCTCGACGGGAGATCTCGCCAGGCCTACTACGTGGGTGCCGCCGGCGTGCTGGTGACGTGCTGGGTGTTGGCCCAGACCGTTGGTCTGGTGGCCGGAGTTCGGCTACCCGAAGCCCTGGGCCTGCACCTGGCCGCTCCGCTGGCGTTGGCCGGACTGCTGGCCAAGTCGATCAAGGGCCGGGCCGCAACTGCCGCCGCCGCGGCCGCCGGGCTGGTAGCCGTCGCAGGCGCCGGCCTGCCGCATCCATCCGCCGTGCTGGTGGCCGCCCTGGTGGGCGTCACCGCCGGATCGGTAGCCGCCCGCCGCAGCGAACGGAGCCCCTCATGACCGCCTGGATCGTCATTGCCGCCATTGGCCTGGGCACCTACGCCCTTCGGGCCTCGATGTTCGCCCTCGTCACCGTCAAACCGCTGCCGCCGCGGGCCGAAGCCACGTTGAGTCTGGTTGCCCCTGCGGCCGTCGCCGCCCTGGTGGCCACCATCGTGTTCACCCAAGCCGGCGAGGTCGATACCGGCCCGGCGCCGGAGTTGGCCGCCATCGTCG
The DNA here is from genome assembly GCA_051011595.1 of Acidimicrobiales bacterium. Taxonomy (GTDB): domain Bacteria; phylum Actinomycetota; class Acidimicrobiia; order Acidimicrobiales; family SHLQ01; genus JAOUEE01. Next base: position 1,193 of record JBPCTQ010000341.1, on the reverse strand, counting down.
CCGGGTTCGTTGCCGTGCAGCGCACCGGCAACGTGCTCCATGCGCTGGGCGTGGGAATGCCCGTGTTCTGGGCCTTCTCCGCCCTGCTCTGAGCGGCCCCTGACCCAAATTGCGTCACTTGTGCGGCCCAGAGCAGCACCAGGGACGCCAAAACGGTCCACCGGTCGGTGTTGTCACCCGAACCCCGGCTGATGGAGCATCGACGCCAATGCCTGGAACACCACCCCCGGGGTCGGACGCAGCTCCCTCCGTGATCAGTTCGGGCAGGGCATGACCAAAGCAATCGTGGCGGTCCACCCGACCGAGGCGCGCCAGCCCGGCATCGACGCACCCGAGTACTGGGGGGAGGCCGTTGCCACCCGGCTGGACGCCCCCTATCCACCACCGTTCCCCGACCGGTACTTCTCCCGGCAGATCGAACAACGGGCCGGCTTCAAGATGCGAGCGGCGTGGTGGGCCTGGCGCCAACCAAACGCCGACGTCTTCGTGTCGATGGCCGAGCAGGTGGCCTTCCCCCTCGAACTCCTCAACCGGCGACGCCGGCGCCCGCACATCATGGTCGCTCACAACCTCATCACCGATTTCAAGACCCGGCTCCATGATCGAACCCGATGGCTGGATTGGTTCGAACACATTGTCGTCTTCTCCTCCCTGCTCAGCGATCACCTGACCGGCAAGATCGGCATCGATCCGGGCCGGGTCCACACGCTCACCTTGCCGGCCGATGCCCGGTTCTACACTCCCGACCCGCAGGCGCCGGTGGACGCAGGTCTGGTGGTGGCGATCGGGCGCGAGCATCGCGACTACCGCACCCTGATGCGGGCCATGCGGGCCACACCCGAAGCCCGGGCGATCGTGGTGTCGAACAGTCCTTGGGCCAAGTCCCCCGCAGCGGGCGAGGAGCTCACCCCACCAGCCAATGTGATGTTCTCCCAGTGGCAACCGGCCACCGAGCTACGGGCATTGTTGGCGTCGGCCGCGGCTGTGGTCGTGCCCCTCGAGGCCAACCTGCAGTGGGCCGCCGGCGCAACAGCCATCACCGAAGCTCGAGCCATGGGGCGGCCGGTGATCGTCACCGAAACACCGGGAATCGCGGACTATCTCGACCCGAGTGCCACCCTCTCGGTGCCTGCCGACGACGCCGAGGCGTTGGCGTCGACCTTGCAGGAACTGTTGTCGGACCGCCCCCGCGC
>JBPCTQ010000340.1:0-11237 GCA_051011595.1 Acidimicrobiales bacterium | reverse complement strand
CAGGTACAGCGACTGGCCGACCAGCTGCCCCTGCACCAGTTGATGCTCCCCCACCGGTTCGGTGGCGCGTTGACCAGCGACGACGTCGAACACTTCGCCGAGGTGCTGCTGGCCGAGGACGTGCACGACCTCGACGGCCTCGAACTCATCCGCGCCGCCCTCACCGCGGCCCGCACCGCGATGCCGGCGCCGGCCAGTTGGGCGCCGAAGTGCTGGGCCTCCACGATGGTGTCGAAACGAGGTGAAGCCACCAACAAGAAGCCGGTGTTGTCACTACCCAGCAGCGCCAACACCTCCTGCGCCCGCTCCTTGAAGCCGTCCTCCATGCCCTCGAAGGCCTGGAAGAAGGCGATCGCGTCCTCCACCACCTCGGCCCCCACCACCCGGGTGAGCTGTCGCAACAGCGTCTGAGCCGCCGAGTTGACCGCCCGCAGCACGCCTCGACCGGGCGCCGTCAGCAGACGGTAGAGGCGGTTCTCGAGCAGCCGGGTCAACAGGTTGGGGGCTTCCAGGAAATCGAGGGCGTTGCGGCTGGGGGGAGTGTCGACCACCAACAAGTCGAACCGTTCGTCGGTGTTCAGCTCGTAGAGCTTCTCCATCGCCATGTATTCCTGCGTCCCCGACAGTGCGGTCGACACGTTCTGGTAGAAGCGGTTGGCGGTGATGCGCTCGGCCTGCTCGTCGTCGCCCGAATAGCGCCCGATCAGATCGTCGAAGGTGCTCTTGGTGTCGAGCATCATGGCCCAGAGCTCCCCCGGCGCATCCAGCTCGATACGGGAAGGGTCGTTGCTGAGCCCGGCCAGCCCCAATGCGTCGGCCAAGCGTCGCGCCGGATCGATGGTGATGACCACGGCCCGGCGCCCCCGCCGAGCCCCCTCGATGGCGATGGCCGCTGCGGTGGTCGTCTTACCCACCCCTCCGGTGCCGGTGCAAACGATCACCCGACACCCGTCGACCAGGTCACCCAGCACGCTGCTCATGCCACCGCCTCGTCGGGCAGACGGCCGATCTCGGCCAGCAGCACCTCGGCGAAGTGTTCGACGTCGTCGCTGGTCAACGCGCCACCGAACCGGTGGGGGAGCATCAACTGGTGCAGGGGCAGCTGGTCGGCCAGTCGCTGTACCTGATGGGCCTGGAGCTCCTGACGGCGACGGCGCAATGCTCCGGCGTCGGCCAGCGCCTCCACCACCGCCTGCGGGGCGCGGGGCGGTTCGCCATCGAGGTCGTCGAGCACGGGGTACATCCCGTTCATGACCACCGGCGCCAAGGCGACACCGACCCGGTCCTCCAGCGAGAACGCGGTGTCGACCAGTTCGTTGATCGGGGTCTCCTCCGGCAAGGCCACCAGCACCACCCGGCAACGCGAGCGATCGCCCAGCATCTCCAACACGTCGGTGGCCTGGCGGTTGATGGCGCCCACCCGGGCCGTCTCGGCCAGCGTGGCCGGCGACTGCATGAACGTGATGGCGTGGCCGGCCGCCGGGGCGTCGATGAGGATGAGGTCGGCGGCCTGGGCCCGCTCCATTTGTTTGACCTTGGCCAGCACCAACAAGTCCTTGATGCCGGGTGTGGCGGTGGCCACCACTTCGAGCACTCCGCTGCGAGCCATACGTCGGGCGACCCGCTTCATGCCGTGGTCCTCGAGCCATTCCACCAAGGCTTCGTCGGGTGACAGCACTCGCCCGGTGACCCGTCCACCGCTGTCGTCGGCGAACAACTCGGTCGCTTCGTAGGTCAGCTCGTCGGCACCGAAGAACCGCCCCAATCCACTCCGGCCCTGCACATCGACGACCAGGGTGTCGAGGCCGGTGGCCGCCGCGGCGCGGGCCAAAGAAGCAGTGACCACGGTTTTGCCCACGCCCCCTTTACCGGCGACGATGACCACCCGAGAAGCGGCGAAGAACCGATCAGGATCCAACGTGCCCGAGACTCTTCAGGACAGCCGCGTGCGGCGTGTGTCGCATCAGCGTCATGGCGCGCCCGGTCTCCTTGGTCGGCTGCGAGGGGCCTCCCGCCTCGGTCGATCGTGGCGGTCGGTTCGGGTGCTCAGGGTAACCATGGTGGCCATCGGTGCTGCGGCGTTGCTGCTGGCGACCATCGGCACGGCCTCGGCTCAGGACACCGACGACCAGCCCACTCCGCCACCGGCCGATGCCGGCTTCGTGAACGTGATCGAGGTGAGCGGCCTGCTCGACCCGGTGCTCGCCAACTTCGTCTCCGGGGCCATCGACGATGCCGAGGCCAGTGGGGCCAAGCACCTGGTGCTCCAGGTCAACAGCAAGGGTGCGGTCATCTCCGACGATGCGCTGCGGGAGTTGGCCGACCGCATGGCCACGTCGACGTCTCCCGTGTCGATGTGGATCGGCCCGTCGGGATCAGAGGCCCGAGGAGGCACGGCTCAGCTGGCCGCGGTGGCCAACGACGTCTGCATCTCGCCCAACTCGCGAATCGGCGACCTCGGTGAGTCGGTGCTCGACGAAGAGGTGCTGTCGGCCCATTTCGGCGACGCTCTGTCGCGCCTGCGCGATCGGGCTTTCTCCGACGACGAGGCGGTGGAGGCGGGAATCGCCCGGCTGGCCCCGGTGCTGGGTGACTGCCTCATCGACCTCGACGGCTTCGTCACCCGCGTGGTCGACAACGAATCCGGTCAACCACGCCGTGAACCGGTCACCCAGACCCTGTTCATCGGCATGAGCCTGCTCGATCAACTGTTCCACACCATGGCCAGCCCGCCGGTGGCCTACCTGTTGTTCCTCATCGGAATGGGACTGCTGGTGTTCGAGTTCTACACCGCCGGGGTCGGTATCGCCGGGGTGGTGGGTGCGTTCTGTTTCATCGGTGGGTGTTACGGACTCGAGGTTCTGCCCGCCCGGGGTTGGGCGGTGGCCCTGTTGGTGCTGTCGATGCTGGCCTTCGCGATCGACATACAGACAGGAGTGGCGCGGGTCTGGACCGGTATCGCCATCGCCGCGCTCATCGTGGGGTCGGTGGCGTTGTTCGACGAGTTCGACTTCTCGTGGATCACCCTCGGAGCCGGCATCATCGGCATGATCCTGGCCATGGTGAGTGGCATGCCGGCCATGGTCAGAACCCGTTTCTCGACTCCCACCATCGGTCGCGAGTGGATGATCGGCGAGATGGGGGAGGCGGTGGGAGACGTCAGCCCCAACGGTCAGGTGAAGGTGCGCGACGCGTTGTGGCGGGCTCGCACCAACCGAGCGACCCCGATCGCGGCGGGTGATTCGGTGCGAGTGGTGGCGATCGAGGGGCTCGAGCTCGAGGTCGAACCCGAAGAGGGTGCGGCTCGCGACTACCGCGACCGTTCCTGACCTCGGCTGATCTCCACCCCTGAACGCCGCTTGTGAACGCGCTCACGTGACCCTTGTCACCCTGGATCGCGACGCCTATGGTCCGGTTCTCACCGTGGTTCGTAGGGGGAACTATGAGTGTCATGGAACAAAGCAACGACTGGCGGCTTCGCGCCGCTTGTCGAGGTCCACAGTCGGCGGTGTTCTTTCCTCCACCTCGATTCGAGCGAAAAGAGGAGAAGCGCGCTCGAGAGAGACAGGCCAAAGACATCTGCGAGAGTTGTGTGGTGGTGGGGGACTGCCGCAGTCACGCACTCAGTCGTGGTGAACAGCACGGCATCTGGGGCGGGCTCAGCGAAAACGAGCGCCGCTCACTACTCGACGTCGGACTCTGAGTGCAGCCGGGGGCCGGCGATTCGTAGATCGCCGCGCCGGCGCGTCCGACCGGTCTCATCGAGAATGGTGGCCAGGGGCACCGCGAACTTGCGGGTGCAGCCCAGGGCGTCGCGAAACGCCGACACCGTCACCCCGTCGGGTTCATCGCCCAACATCTGGGCCATGACGGCGGCCGCCTGGTCGACGGCCGTTGCCGCGAAGAACACCCCGTCCTTGCTCAGCACCTGGCCTCGGCGCACCAGCTCGAGCAGTTCGCCGCGGTCGACATCGCCGGGGTCGGGCGGCGAGAACGGGGCGGCCTGGAGCGCAGCCAGGTAGGGGTGGCCCTCCAAGGGGTCGACCTCGTCGGCCAGTCGAGCGTGGCCACCGTCGACCTCGACCTCGTCGATCAACTCCAAGGTGGCCCGTTCGCGTTCGTCGAGTCGGGCGACGTCGAGCCCCAGACCACCGGCGTCGGCGATCCGGTCGCGGAGGGTGGCCACCGAGCTGGCGAGGGTGCCGGGATCGACCACCCACGACCCCACGTCGGCGGGTCGTTGTTCGCCGGTCAACAAGAACAACTGCTCGGTGGTGATCCAACCCCGCTCGGCCACCACCCGGTCGACGGAGCGGTCGGGCTGGGCCCGAGCCGCGGCCACGATCGGGTCGACGTCGAGGATCTCACCCCCGCCGACGGTCTCGGAGCGCCCGGCTTCACGCAACACGAATCGGTCACCGGGGCGAACCGGCAGGGCGTGAGGGAGGAAGATGCGAACAGCACCCGTCGTGCCGGGGCTGATCGTGTCGGGGCCCAGCACCCGCAGTCGCACCGGGTGTTCGCCCGAACCGAGGTAGAGCAGGTGAGCCCCCCGACGACTCACCTCGTGGTCGAGTGAGTCGAGCACCGTCAGGTTGGCGTCGAAGCGGTCGGTGTGGTGCCACTGCTCTGGGTGTACGAGCACATCGCCCCGGGCCAGCTCGTCGTGGCCGATACCCCCCAGGTTGAGTGCGACCCGGTTGCCCGGGCCCACCTTGGTGCGTTCGGCGTGTTGGCTCTGGATGCCTCGAACCCGCACCGTCTGACCGCCGGGCAAGACCGTGAGCTCGTCGTCGACTCGAACCCGTCCGCCGGTCAACGTGCCGGTGACCACGGTGCCCGCCCCCTTGGCCGCGAACGAACGATCGATCCAGAGCCGAGGTCGGCCGTCGTCGGCGGCCCGCGGGGTGTCGTCGAGCAGCTGGTCCAGCGCGGCGCGTAGATCGTCGACACCCGTGCCGTCGATGGCGTCGACGGCCACGATGGGGGCACCCTCCAGGAAGGTGCCGGCCACCTGTTCCTCGATGTCGAGCAGGGCCAGCTCCTGGAGATCGTCGTCGGCCAGACCCACCTTGGTGAGGGCGATCACACCGTGCTCCACCCCCAGCAGGCCGAGGATCCGGAGATGTTCCTCGCTTTGGGGTTTCCATCCTTCGGTGGCGGCGACGATGAAGAGGCAGGCGTCGACCGCGCCCACCCCCGCCAACATGTTCTTGAGGAACCGGATGTGGCCCGGTACGTCGATGATGGCCACGGTGCGGCCCGGACCGAGGGTTGTGGATGCGAAGCCCAGGTCGATGGTGAGACCACGCTCCTTCTCCTCGGTGAAACGGTCGGGATCGGTGCCGGTGAGAGCCAGCACCAGTGTCGACTTGCCGTGGTCGACATGACCGGCGGTCGAGATCACGTGGGTGATGGCGGCACCTCCATCACGAGTTGGTGTCGATGTCGGCGAGCACGGCGCCGAGGGTGGTGTCGTCGGCGGGGTCGACCGTGCGCAGATCGAGCACGGTGCGATCGTCGACCACCCGGGCCATCACCGGGGGGTCGGCGGCCCGCAGGCGGTCGCGATGGTCACCGTTGACGGCGATGCCGGCCGAAGGAATCTCTACGCCGGGCAAGGTGCCCCCACCCGGTGTGGCGGCCGTCGACACCACTTCGCCTGATCCGATGGCCCGGGCTCGGGCCTCGAGGTCGGCCACCGGCAGCGATGCCATGCGCCAGAACGGGATGGCGTGCCCGTCGCGCCGCAGGTAGGTGAGCGCCAGTTCTTGCAGGGCGGCCAGCACCAACCCGCCGGGGCGCAGGGCCCGGGCCAGTGGATGGCGACCACACTGGGCCACCAGGTCGGCTCGGCCGGCGATGATGCCGGCCTGGGGGCCACCGAGCAGCTTGTCGCCGGAGAACGTGACCAGCGCGGCACCCGCTTCCAGGGTCTGGCGGGCGGCCGGTTCACCCTCGAGCCACGGGGGAGGTCCGTCGGCCAACCAGGGGCAGGCGGCATCGAGCAGACCAGAACCGATGTCGGCCACCAGCGGCGGCCCCAGGTCGGCCAGCTCGGCGGTGGTGGTGGTTTCGGTGAACCCGACGATGCGGTAGTTGCTCTGGTGGATCTGCATGACCAGCGCCGCACCCTCGTCGACGGCGCGTTCGTAGTCGGCCTTGCGGGTGCGATTGGTGGTGCCCACCTCCGCCAGCCGAGCGCCGGACTGCTCCATCACCTCGGGGACGCGGAATCCGCCGCCGATCTCGACCAGTTCGCCCCGGCTCACTGCCACGGACCGGTCGTGGGCCAGCGCGGCCAGCACCAGCATCACCGCCGACGCGCAGTTGTTCACCACCATGGCCGCCTCGGCTCCGCACGCTCGGGCAATGAGTCCCGGGGCGTGGGCTTGGCGACTGCCCCGTTCACCGGTGGCCAGGTCGAGCTCGAGATTTCGGTAGCGGCCGGTGTCGACGGTGGACCAGGGCGCCCGCCCCAGGTTGGTGTGTAACAACACGCCGGTGGCGTTGATGACCGGCTGGAGGAGTTGGCGGGCGGCGTCCTCGGCGAGCGCTCGGGCCCGGGTGTGGTCGCCGTCGGCGATGGCGGCGCGCGCCACGTCGACCAGCACGGGGTGTGGGAGTCCGGTGTCGGCCAGCGAGCGGGCCAGCGTGTCGACGGATGGAGGGTGTTGCTCCATGGCCGCCCAGGATACGGGTGTCTGTGGCGGTCGTTTCAGGCCAGGGCTTCGCGGGTGAAACGCGAGGCACCACGAACGTTCAGCCACAGCGCCACCACCCACACCGCAGCACCGATCAACACAGCGGTGGGCAGGCTCACCAGCAGCAGACCGGTGGCCTGGCCGACCGCCAAGAAGATGAGTGGCAGGATCACGGCCCCACCCAGCTGGTTCGCCTCCTGGGTGGTGCGGGCCCGGGCCGACACCCGGACCATGACCCCGAGGCCCAGGCCGGCCACGGCGGGTGCCACCCAGAAGATCATCACCAGCCACAGACGGGTCGGGACGAAGACGCGGTGCATCACCGGCCAGGCCACCGCATTGGACACGATGGCGAAGGCGGCGAAACCGGCCCAGCTCACGGCCAGCGCCGGGATGTAGGCGGTGGCCAGCTTGCCGATGTAGAGCTGGCGATCGGTGATGGGGAGGTGGAGCAGGGCCTCGATGGTGCGGCGTTCCTTCTCACCGGCGAAGGCGTCGGCAGCCAACACGGCCGACACCATCAGGGGAACGATGAGGAACAGCGGGGCCAACAGGTAGCCGTTGACGAGCACCACCAGTTGCTGATCGCGGGGCAGGCTGGTGATGGGCTCCACCACGTCGGCGGGGAAGTCGGCCAGAAAGCTCTCCACCCCTGCAGCGCGACTGGTGGCCGCCAGCCCGACCACCAGCGGTAGCACCACCATCAACAGGGTGGGTACCAGCAGCATCGGGAGCATGACGGCCTTGCTTCGCCGCACCGCCGTGAAGTCCTTGGCCACGATGGCGCGCCAGATGACGAGCGACGACGTCACGACAAGACCTTCGGGCCGTCGCGGTGGATCAACCGGAAGTCGGGATCGTTGGCGATTCGGGTCTCGAGGGCGAAGTACACGTCCTCCAACGACGGCGGATGGGCGGCGACGCCGTAGACCTCGACCCCGGCCTCGACCAGGGCGGCCACGATGACCGGCACCTGCTCGCGCCGGCGGATGTCGGCGCGAGCTCCGGCGTCGGTGGCGTTGGTGGCCGACACACCGTCGATGCTGCGAATGGTTGCCAGCTCGTTCGCGTCGGCGGGCCGGCCCAGATCGATGCTCAGATCGACGGTCGACCACAACTCGTCGGCCAGCTGCGAAGGTCGTCCGAATGCCCGCAGCACGCCGTGTTCCAGGAACGCCATTCGATCGGCCAGGCGGCCGGCCTCTCCCAGGAAGTGGGTACAGAGCACGACCGTGCGCCCCCGGTCGTGCACCAACTGTTCGATGAGGGCGATGACGTCGCGGCTGCCAGCGGGATCGAGACCGGATGTGGGCTCGTCGAGGAAGAGCAGTTCGGGATCGTGGAGCAGGGCGCGAACGAGGGCCACCCGTTTGCGTTGTCCGGTGGAGAATCCGATGGTCAGCTCGTCGGCCAGATCGGCCATGTCGAATTGTTCCAGCAGCTCGTCGATGCGATGCGTCGCTTGCCGAGGGCTGAATCCGCGAACGGTGGCCGTGAAGGCGAGGTTCTCCCTGGCGGTGAGGCGGTCGTCGAGGCCGGCGTTCTCGGTGAGGACCCCGGTGCGCGAGCGCAGTTCGTTGCCATCGACACCCGGGTCCAGTCCCAGAACTGCAGCCTGGCCCCGCGATGCGGCCAGGACGCCGTTCAACAGTCGGATGGTGGTGGTCTTGCCGGCTCCGTTGGGGCCCAACAGGGCAAGGACCTCACCCGGTTCGACGACCAGGTCGAGATGGTCGACGGCCCAGTAGTCCCCGAAGCACTTGCTGAGACCGGCGGTGGAGATGGCGGTCATGGCCGAACCCGGTCAGTCATCGATGGCGAGCAGGGTACGCAAGACCACGCCGACCCGTTCGGCCCGGGCCACCGGTGGTTGAGGATCGGGGTCGGCGAAGGCCAGCGGGGCCGGGGCCGGTTCAGCGTCGGTGGGTGGTGTCGTGTTGCTGCTCGGCGGCACTGAAGCCGGTGCCTCGGTGGTGGTCGGTGTGGGGTTCGGCGGCGGGGTCGACTCCGTCTTCATGAATCGATGGGTGGTGTACATGGTGTTCCCGACCCACACCACACCCACACCCACATGGGAGAACTCGGGGTCGACGATGTTGGCGTAGTGGCCGGGGCTCGCGGCGAACGCATTCATCAACTCGTCGACCGTGGGTCCCACCCCGACGTTCTCGCCCAGCTTCAGCCATGGAGCTTCGAGGCCGGCGCTGATGGGGTTGGCGTGGAAGATCTCGCCGGCGTCCGCCATGGTCTGCGCCCAGGTTCGGCTGAGGGCGGTCAGCTCGTCGTGCACCGTCAGCGGGGGAAGGCCGACCTCGTCGCGCATCTGGTTGAGCGCGTCGATGAACGCCGTCTCCTCCGCAGCCTGTGCGCCGGCAGGGGCCAACGGCGACACGGCAGGGAAGACCATCACCATGAGCGCGACGGTGAGAGTGCAGGCGAGCCATTTCTTCATGCTCCGGTTGCATCGACACGGGTGTCAGGCCCCTTGAGACAGCATCGGCGGCAGGGTCTCGATTGAGTCCCGCGGCCCATCGTCTGGGTCCGTCGACTCAGGGTTGTTGTCTGATGCGCCCGCGTGGTCGACACTGGACGCCGCATGAATCTCGCCACGATCATCGACGACCACCCCGACGACAAGGTGGCCCTCATCAGCCGGGGCCAACCCACCACGTTCGGCGAGCTGCGCGACCAGGTCGCCCGGCTCCGGGGCGGGCTCCTGGCCGAGGGGGTCGAGCCTGACGATCGGGTGGCCATCGTCTGCGCCAACAACGACTACTTCGTTGTCAGCTACCTCGCGGTGCTCGGAGTCGGAGCGGTGGCCGTTCCCACCAATCCGTTGTCGCCCACCCCCGAGCTCCAACGCGAGCTCTGCGTGGTGCGCCCCAAAGCGGCCATCGTCGGCCCGGCCGGGCGTCGAGCCATTTCCGACCTCGATCGCGATGAGGTCGACGGTCTCGAGTGTGTGATCGGTTGTGGCCCCGGCTTCGACGATGCCTTGTTGTTCGACGACCTGCTCACCGCCCAGCCCGCACCGATGGTCGAACGCCAGCCCGACGATCTGGCCGCCCTCATCTTCACCAGTGGCACGGCGGGCCTGCCGAAGGCCGCCAAGCTCACCCACCACAACTTGGAGGTGAACCACCGGCAGATGCAGCAGGCGTCGGACCGTACGGCCCAGTCCGACGACGTCGTCTTCGGGGTGGTGCCGTTGTTCCACGTGTTCGGGTTGAACTCGGTGCTCGGTCTGGCCCTGCGGGCCGGCTCCACCCTGGTCTTGGCCGAGCGGTTCGACCCCGCCGCGGCCCTGGAGACGATCGAAGCCCGACGGGTCACGTCGATGGCCGGACCACCGGTGATGTGGGCGGCGCTGGCGTCGCTGCCCGACGCCACTCCGGAGCGGGTGGCCAGCCTGCGGCTGCCGATCTCGGGGGCCGCCAAGCTCTCGCGGTTCGTCATCGATCTGGTGGCCGACCGCCTGGGAATCACCCTCACCCAGGGGTACGGGCTCACCGAAGCCTCGCCGGCCGTCACTGTCTCCACCGGTCAGGACGGTCCACCCGAATCGATCGGGCGGCCGGTACCCGGCGTCGAGGTGCGGCTGGTCGACCCCAGCGGCGACGACGTGTTGATCGGCGACGACGGTGAGCTCTGGGTGCGAGGGCCCAACGTCTTCCCCGGTTACTGGGAGGAACCCGAGGCCACCGCTGCGGCCCTCGACGACGACGGGTGGTTGCACACCGGCGACATCGCCGTGGTCGACGAGCTGGGGTACCTCTACATCGTCGACCGGGCCAAGGACCTCATCATCGTCTCGGGCTTCAACGTCTACCCGGCCGAAGTCGAGACCGTCCTGGCTCGCCACCCCGGTGTGGCCGATGTTGCGGTGACCGGCACTCCCAATCCCCACACCGGCGAAGCGGTGCGGGCCTTCGTGGTGGCCAACGAGGACACCCTCGCCGACGAAGACGACATCATCGATTTCTGTGCCCGCGAGCTGGCCAGCTACAAGTGTCCCGGCAAGGTCACCTTCGTGAGCCACATCCCGCGCAACGATGCCGGCAAGATCTTGTACCGCGAGCTGGGGGCCTGATCGGGGCGGCGCCGGGGGCCGGTGCCGGCCTCCTAGCATGCGTCTGTGAGCGAGGACCCTCCGGCCGATCGACCGGCCGAAACAGCGCCACCACAGATACCGCCCGGAACCGATCCCGATCCGGTCGAGGCGACAGGTCGCATCGACACCGACCCTGATCGTCACGGCACCGGGATCTGGTACGAACACGCACTGGGTCGGGCTGCGCTCAGCGGCCTCATCGCCATGTTGGTCATCACCCTGGTGGGATGGAACCTGCCCCAGTCGGTGTTCGGGTACGAGCTGCGTGATGAGTCACGCGACCAGCTCCGGCCGGTGGTCAACCGGCTGGCCATGAACCAGGGGTGGGAGGTGTTCGCCCCCAACCCGTCGAGTACCACCATTGCGGTCACGGCCGATGTCACCTTCGCCGACGGCACCACCACGGTGTACGAGTTCCCCGA
>JBPCTQ010000339.1:0-5122 GCA_051011595.1 Acidimicrobiales bacterium | reverse complement strand
GTGAATGGGGATACCCAGGTTCGACTCGATGGTGCGCACCAGGCGGGGGGGGCCGCCCTGGATGGCAGAGTTGATGTGTCCCTCCCCGCCGGTGTCGGCGATGGTGACGAAGAGATCACGAGGGATCGCCATCGTCGTGACGCCGTCGGCGTGGGTTCGCAGCACCAAGATGGTGTCGGTTCGTTCGCTCCCCAACCCACCACCCAGGATCACGCCGGCGTTGGGATCGTCGGGATCGACCCCCTCACGCGAGTCGCTGCCCACGATGAGGTAGTTGACCCCCGACCCCGAGTCGGCGCTGAGCGAGTCCTCGAGGTCGACCCGATCGACGCTTCGCCACACGGTGTAGAGGTACCCGAGCTCGACCACACTCAAGGCCACGATGACCAGGGCAACCCAGGCCAGGCGACGGCGCCACGGATTGGGCCCGTCACCAGAGCCGGTGTCGACCGGCGGCTCCTCGGGCACGACCGGCGGTGCCGGGGGAACGTCGACCACGGGCTCCGGCGGGGCAGCCGGGGCCGGAACCGTGAAGGAGCGCGGGTCAGGCCGCAGTTCGACGGGCATCGGCGCCCATTTCATCACGACGCCGACGCGGCGCCGCGGCACCCCCTGACCGAGACCGACCCAGTACTGGAGGGGAAGCGATGAGGCGGGCCCGACGACACCGCGTCGGCAGCTCCGGCGTTCTCCGGTATCCTTCCCTGGTCGGGCGGAGCGAGGCCGGCGTGGCCTCTGAGCGTCTTTCCATTCGCGCCACGATGCCTGTGACTCGACACCGACCTTCGGAATCAACCCCGAACCCTCGCCGCCGACGCGGCGCGGCGTTGCTGGTGGCCGCGGCGTTGCTGGTGGCCGTGCCGGCGAGTGCCCAAGACGACGATCCCGACAGCATCGATGATGCCCGTACCCAGCGCGAATCGGCCCAGTCCGAGGCGGCCGACGTGGCCGCCGAGCTCGAGCTGCTCCAAGCCGAAGACGACGAGGTGCTCACCGCCCTCCAGGCCATGGACGCAGCCGTTTCCTTCCAGCAGGCCAAGGTCGACGGCGTGCGCTCGGAGATCACCAGCGCCCGCCTCTTGTTGGCCCGGCGCGAAGCCGAGCTGTCGGCCACCGGTATCCGCATCGACGAGATCGAAGCCCAGGCCGCCGTACTGGCGGTCGACAACTACGTGGGTGCCGCCGACCCGTCGGCGATTTGGTTGAGTGCCAGCGACATATCGGCGGCTGCTCGCGAGAACGCCTATCTCGACCTGGCGTCGGGGTCAGTGTCCGACGTGGCCGACGAGCTGGAACGCCTCCGATCCGACCAGGAGGCGGCCACCATCGCCGCCGACGCACTTCGAGCCGACCTCGAGGTGCTCGAGACCGAGTTGTCCGACCATCTGGCCGTGCTCGAGGAACGCAAGACCATTCAAGAGGACATTCGGGCCGAGCTGTTGGTACGCATCGGTGCAGTAGAAGCCCGCCAGGACGCCCTCGAGGCCGAATCGGCGGCCCTCACCGAGTGGATTCAGGAAGAAACGGCCCGCCAGTCGGCAGTGCTGACGGCCCCGTCGAGTCAAGGGTTCGTGCGGCCCACAGCCGGCAACATCGGATCGGGTTTCGGACCGAGGTTGCATCCCATTCTCGGATACGCCCGCATGCACAGCGGCGTCGACATCAGCGGCTCCACCGGCCAGAGCATCGTTTCGGCCAACTCTGGCGTGATTCTGTATGCCGGCTGGCGCGGCGGATATGGCAATGCGGTCATCATCGACCATGGCGGTGGCGTGACCAGCTTGTCGGCCCACATGTCGGTGATCGAGGCGTCGACTGGCCAAACGGTGGGTCGAGGCGAAAGAATTGGCGCCGTTGGGTCCACCGGCCTCAGCACGGGCCCGCACCTCCACTTCGAGATCCGGGTCAATGGAGCGCCGGTTGACCCACTGCGATACCTACCCTGATGAGTCCCACCAGGGTGAACAACATTTCCCCAACCATTCGATGTGAGCCCAATGGATCAATTTCGAGACCTCGAAGTGCATCCCTGGCAACCATCGACGATGATAGAGGCCTGCCCAGCGACGCGTTGCTCTGGGCGAGCTGACAAGGAGACGTCCGAATGACGACTATCGACCGCGGCCTCACCGGCCGTGACGTGATCGCCAAGACCTTCTCGACCCGCACCCGCCGTGGGTATGACCCGATAGAGGTCGACGCCTACCTCGAACAGCTGGCCACTCAGATCGACACATTGCATTCCGAGCTCGACCGGCTCGAGCAGGGCCAACCCGAGTTCAGCGCCGCTCCGCCGCCACCCCCGCCGCCGCTCGAGGTCGAAGAGCCCGCTCCGGCGACAGCCGTGTCGGCTGCTCCTGCCCCCGACAGCGAGGCCAGCAGCGAAGCTGCGGAACTGGTGCTGCGTATGGCCCAGAAGGCCTCCGGCGAAGCCCTCGACGAAGCCAAGGTCCGGGCCGACGAGATCGTGTCCGACGCCGAATTCAAGGCCTCGGAGATCCAGCGCGAGGCCGATCGCAAGGCATTCGACGTCTCCACCCGCACCCAGGGTGAGCTGCGATCGGTCGAGACCGAGATCGAGAGCCGCAAGACCGAGCTCGAGACCATTCGCGGCGCCATCGTGGGCCAGCGCACCCGGTTGCGCAGCATCGGCGAGGAGATCACCAACCTGGCCGATGGCATCGACGATCCAGATGGCGTCGAGGACACCGCAGTACTCGATCTCTCCGACAACGCCGCGGTCGACGCCGAGTCCAACACTGCCGACGTCGGCCAGTGACGCGGAGCCGGCTCGACCGGCCCTCCGCCACGTTCGCTGCTTGCTGGAGTCTCTGGCGCTGAACGGCGTCCCGGTGGCCATGGCTGCGGGCACGCTGGTGGCCGCTCGTCCCGTCGGGGCCGAGGCCATCGATTGGGAGATCGTCGTGTCGTCGTCGTCGCCGCTCGAGCTGGAGCAGGCCGTCTACCAAGTCGATGCCCGAACCTCGCGGTCCCGCGAGCTTCACGGCGCGGCCCTGCTGGTTCGCTCCGACGGCCGTTCCCATGTGTTCCGGGGTGCCGCCGAGCTCGACGGGCTGGACGACAACGACCTGACCTGACCTGAAATACGCTTCTGGTAGTGCGGCGACAGCCACGGCGTGTCGCAGCACTACCAGAACCAGGTGAGGGCCCAGGGCAGCTCCGGTCAGGCTCAGGTCAGGGCAGTGCGCAAAGCCGCGACGGCGTGCCAGACGTCTTCGTAGCTGTTGTACAGCGGGACAGCAGCCATACGGATGATGTCGGGTGGCCGGACGTCGACCACAATGCCCTGCGACCGCAGGCTCTCGGCGACCTCAGCGGCCCCCGCCACCTGGAGCGACGTCTGGGCGCCCCGCTGGTCGGCAGCAGCGGGCGTGAGCGAGACGACCCCGTCCACCCCGTCGAGCAGCGACATCGTCATGGCGACCAGCCGCCGGGACTTCTCCTGCCACAGTGGGGCGGTCGCCGAGGCGAAGATATCCAGACTGGCGCTCAGCGGGGCCAGCGAGAAGATGGGCGGGTTCGACTGTTGCCATCCCGCTGCACCCGGTACCGGGACGAATCGGCGCTCGACATCCATGTCGAAGCGAGTGTCGGGGTCGTTGCCCCACCATCCACCCAGGCGCACCCGGGCCGGATCATCACCGTGACGGCGGGCCACGTACAACGACGCCACCGCTCCCGGGCCGCTGTTGAGGTACTTGTAGCTGCACCAGGCGGCGAAATCGGCCGCTGACGCCTCCAGATCGACGTCGACGTTGCCCACGGCATGAGCCAGGTCGAAGCCGGCCATCACCCCGTGGGCGTGGAGCCGGCTGGTCACCGCAGCCAGGTCGAGCCGTTGCCCGGTGGCGTAGTTGACGCCGCCCAGCAACGAACAGGTGATCCGGTCGCCATTGGCGGCCAACACGGCGTCGAGGTCGTCGAGGTGCAACAAACCGTCGGGGCCCACCGGCCACTCGATCAGGTGGGCCTCGGGATCGAGGCCGTGCCACTGGATCTGGGTCTGCACCGCGTATCGATCCGACGGGAACGCGTTGCTCTCGATCAACACCGCCGGGCGAGACGGTTCGGGACGGTAGAACGACGCCAGCAACAGGTGGAGGTTGCTGGTGAGAGTGCCCATCACCGCAACGTCGTGAGGATCGGCGCCCACCAGACCCGCCATCGATGCCGCGATCGGTTCGTCGTAGCGATACCAGTCGGGCCCCTCACCGAAATGGCCCTCGACCCCCATGCCGGCCCACCGATCGAGCGCCGCGCCGACGACCTCGGCGGCGCGGCGCGGCGCCAGCCCGAGACTGTGGCCGCAGAAGTAGCGGAGGCGATCGCCGCCGGCGTCGACCGGATGGTGGAACGCCTCCCGATACGGCGCCAGAGGGTCGTCATGATCGAGTTGCCGGGCCTCGTCGAGGTTCATGGGGTGGGGTCGGCCGCCAGTTCGAACGGTTGCGCCACGTCGAGCACGCGACCGCACTGGCCGCAGGTGCGCAGGTCGGTCGAAGCGTTGAACTCGTCGAGAATCGCCTTCAGCTCGGTTTCGATGTCGGCCAATTCGAAACTGCGCTCGTGCAGGTGATGACCCACGGGGCAGAACCACACGATCTGATCGAGCTCGCCGGGCCGCCGTTGCCGCTCGATCACCACCCCCCAGCTGCCCGCCGGTCGCAGGGGGGAGTGGGGGACACCAGCCGGTACCAGGAAGAGCTCACCTGCGCCGACCAGGTGGGACTCGGTGACACCGTCGTCGGTCCTGATGTCGACCTGGATGGTGCCCTCCAGTTGGTAGAAGACCTCGTCGCCGGGATCGATGTGGAAGTCGTTGCGGGCATTGGGACCTCGCACGACCATGAAGATGAACTCGGAGTCGGGCCACACCACACGATTGGACACCGGGGGGGCGAACGAGTCGGCGTGTTCCTCGATCCATCGGGCCAGGTGGAGCGGGTTCAGCGCAGAGCTCATCTCGCGAGCGTAGCCAGGCCGGACCGGGGCTCTACGCTGCCGCCATGGTCGACAACGTCGAGGTTCATCCCGAGGTGGCTGATGCCCTGGCCGAGCACCGGCCCGTGGTCGCCCTCGAGTCCACCATCTTCAGCCACCT
>JBPCTQ010000338.1:0-11671 GCA_051011595.1 Acidimicrobiales bacterium | reverse complement strand
CAAGTTCCTCACCGCTGCCGAGTCGCTTCGGGAACAGCACCGACTGACCGAGGTGGGCCTTGAAGGCATCAGACTGTTCTCCCTCGCCATAGATCGGCGTGTCGATGAGACCGGGAGCGATGGTGTTGACCCGCACGCCCACCGCAGCGAGGTCGCGCGCCACGGGAAGCGTCATGCCAACGACGCCGCCCTTGCTGGACGAGTACGCCGCCTGACCGATCTGGCCGTCGAACGCGGCGGCCGAGGCCATGTTGACCACGGCCCCGCGGGATCCGTCCTCGTCGACCGGGTCGGTCTGGGCCATGGCTGCCGCCGACCGGCTCAACATGTTGAACGAACCCAACAGGTTGACCTTGAGCACGAAGTGGAACTGGTCGAGGTCGAGGGGGACGTTGTTGCGATCGATGGTGCGTCCGGCGTAACCGATGCCGGCCGAGTTCACGAGCGCCCGCAGCGGCCCCATCTCCGAAGCAGCGGTGACGGCCGCGTCGGCGTCGTCGATGCTCGACACGTCACACGACACGAACAGCCCACCCAGCTCCGAGGCCACCGCCTGGCCCCGATCTTCGTTGAGGTCGGCGATCACAACACGGGATCCGGCCGCCGCCAGTTGGCGGGCGCTGGCTTCGCCGATGCCCGAGGCACCGCCGGTGATGATGGAGGAGCTTCCCTCCAGGTTCATTCGTGGCATCAGGAATCAATCCTTTCGATGATCGTGGCGTTGGCCAGGCCACCGCCCTCACACATGGCCTGGAGGCCGTAGCGGCCGCCAGTTCGTTCGAGTTCGTTGACCAGGGTGGCCATGAGTTTGGCCCCCGAGCAGCCCAAAGGATGACCCAGTGCGATGGCGCCGCCGTTGACGTTCACCTTGTCGAGGTCGGCGCCGGATTCCTGCTGCCAGGCCAGCACCACCGAGGCGAAGGCTTCGTTGATCTCGAACAGGTCGATGTCGTCGATGGACAGACCCGACTTGGCCAGGATCTTCTCGGTGGCCGGAATGGGGCCCTTCAACATGGTGACCGGATCGGTTCCGGCCAGGGCGAAGGAGTGGAACTGGGCCCGCGGCTTCAGGCCCAGCTCGGCTGCCTTGTCGGCACTCATGATGAGGACGGCGGCTGCACCGTCGGCGATCTGTGACGAGTTGCCGGCCGTGATGCGACCGTCATCGGCGAAGGCCGGCTTGAGCCCGGCCAACTTCTCGGCGGTGGTTCCGGGCCGAATGCCCTCGTCGACCGTGTGCATCTCGGTCTCGCCGTCGATCTCGATCGGGACGGGGACGATCTCGTTTTCGAAGCGCCCCTCCTCGCTGGCCACTTCCGCCCGACGCTGACTCTCGGCCCCGAAGCTGTCGAGATCCTCGCGGCTGATGCCGAACTCGTCGGCGATCATGTCGGCGCCGATTCCTTGCGGGGGTAGACCCGTCTCGTCGTAGCGGTTGCGCATCGACTTGGGGAACGGATGGCCCATCTCGCCTTTGAGGGCGGTGGTGCCCATCGGCACGTTGCTCATCGACTCGACGCCGGCGGCGACCACGACGTCGTAGGCCCCGGCCATGACCCCTTGGGCCGCGAAGTGGATGGCCTGCTGGCTCGACCCGCACTGGCGGTCGACGGTGGTGGAGGGAACCGATTCGGGCCAGCCGGCAGCCAGAACGGCGCTGCGTCCGATGTTGAGGGCCTGTTGGCCGGCCTGCATGACACAGCCCATGACCACGTCGTCGACCATGGCGGGGTCGAGGTTGTTGCGTTCCTCCAGCGCCTTGAGAACGTGGGCGGCGAGGTCGGCCGGGTGCCAGTCCTTGAGGCGTCCGTTTCGTTTGCCGGCCGGCGTTCGAACGGCGTCGATGATGACGGCTTGTTGCATGGTGCTCCTTGTTCAGTCGTGCTGGTTGTTGCTGGTGAGGTCGATGTTGGTGCCGAGTCGGTCGAGCAGCTCGGTGAGTTGTTGGCGTTCGCGGCGGCTGATGCCCTTCCGCAGGTCTTGACGCAGATCGGCGTCGAGCTCATAGAACCGGTCGACCAGATCTCGCCCCTCGGCGGTGGCTGCGACCAGCCACACCCGGCGGTCGGTGGGATCGGGGAGACGTTCGAGCAGGCCTCGCTGCTCGAGGTGATCGATCATGGTGCCGGTGGCGGCCCGACCCATACCGATCATCTCTGCCAGTTGGGTCTGGGTACTCGACCCGAAGTCGGTGACGTAGGCCAGCAGGGTGGCCTGGGACAGGTTGAGGTCGAGCACTTCGAGATGTTGATCGAAGGCGGCCCGCAGGCGGCGGGCGGTGGTGATGAGGGCGATCTCGAATCGGCGCCACGATGGCGTGGCCCGGGTGGACTTCGTCGTGTCCGTCATCGTTTGTATGATTGCATACAGTTATCCATCAGACAATATGGTTTCGGAATGACGTCGGTCACAAGGCCTTGGAGGTAAGGCCTTGGAGGTAAGGCCTTGGGGTTGCGCGGGGCGGCGGCCACGGAGCGGTCCTTCCACGGTCTGCCCCGATCGTCGGGGTTGTCGCGGTCCAGGCGGTGGTACGAGCACCCACCCGCGAGCGGTTCAGAGAATGGTGTCGCCCGGACCGACCGGTTCCTTGCCGCCGGCCACCCGGAACGCCTCCAGGAAGTCGGTGCCCTCATAGGCCCGGGCCGGGTCGGCCCGTACCGCCGCGTCGAGGGCGTGAGCGTCGTCGCCGATCAGGATGCGCCACTGTTCGTTGCGCACGCCGTCGAGGATGACGGTGGCCGCCTCGCCGGCCGACACCGGCGCCTCCGTCCGGAACATCTCGGCGGCGACATCCATCATGGAGGCCATCTCCTCGGGCACCTCGTCGGCTCCGTAGGCCATCGAGTTGGCGACGATCGAGGTACCGATGTGGCCGGGCATCACCACCGACGCCTTGACGTGGGGCGCGTTGACCCGCAGGTCGGTGATGAGTGCCTCGGTGAACCCCTTCACCGCGAACTTGGCGGCCGAGTACGCGGTGTGGGGCCGGTCCGGTCCGAGGCTGGCCCAGAACCCGTTGACGCTCGACGTGTTGACGATGTGCCCCTCGTCGGCGGCCGTCAGCATCGGGAGGAAGGCACGCGTTCCGTAGTAGACGCCTCCCCAACACACCGCGAAACACCGGTCCCAACCCTCCCGGCTGGAGGTGAACAGGCTGCCGCCGCCGCTGAGCCCCGCATTGTTGAACAGCAGGTGGATGTGGTCGGTCTCGTGGCGGGCAGCCACGTCGTCCCGGAAGGCCAGCATCGCCGCTTCGTCGGACACGTCGCATTCGAAGGTGGAGATGGTGACGTCGGGGCCATCGGCCTGGGCCAGGTCGCGGGTTTCGGCCATGGCCGCCTCGGAGAGGTCGCAGGTGGCGACATGACAGCCGGCCGCGGCCAGCTGACGAACCAGCTCGCGGCCCATGCCGGTACCGCCACCGGTGACGACGGCGATCTTGTCGGTGAAGCTCTGCATGGCTGGTCCTGATGGGGTCGGTGATCGAGGGGGCGGCCACCTCGGCGGATACCACCCGGTGGAGGCCGGGTTCACGGTAGGACAGGCGATCCCCCCTGGCCCAATGCCTCACTCTGTCCGAATCGGTCCGAGGTTCTGACCGGCCAGCGGCCAGAATGCCTCGATGGACAAGACGTCGGCCCGAGAGGCGACTCGGGCCGGAGTGCGGTCAGCAGCTCCTTTGGCGCTCGCCGTGTTGCCCTTCGGCCTGGTGTTCGGCGTCGCCGTCGGAGCCAGCACCATCGACCAGTGGGTTGGGGTGTCGGCGTCGTGGTTCGTTCTGGCCGGGGCGGCCCAGCTGGCGATGCTGGATCTGATCGACAACGACGCGGCCTGGGTGGTGGTGGTGAGCACCGGCTTGATCATCAACGCTCGTTTTGCGCTCTACAGCGCCGCCCTGGCGCCGGCCTTCGCCGAGTTCCCGCGCCGTTGGCGCTTCGGGCTCGCCTACCTGCTCACCGATCAGGCCGCGGCCATCGGCCTGCAGTACTTCGAGCACCAGCCCGACCCGGCTGCCCGCCGTTGGTTCTTCCTGGGCGGCGCCATGAGCTTCGCCACGGCGTGGTGGGTGAGCACCATCGTCGGGGTGACGGTCGGCAGCGCCATCCCCGACTCCTTGCAGATCGAATTCGCCGTTCCGGTGATGTTCCTGGCTTTGCTCGTGCCGACCCTGCGTGACCGACCGTCGGTGGTGGCCGCCGTGGTCGGTGCGTCGGTGGCCGTGTTGGCCAACCCACTACCGAATGGCCTCAACATCTTGATGGGAGCGGTGGCCGGCATCGCCACCGGTCGGGCGGTGATGCGATGAGCCCGCTGCTGATGTTCGCCATCGCCGGCATGGGTACCTACCTGATCCGGGTGTCGGCGATCGCGCTGGTCGGCCGCGGGATCGTCATCTCCCCGGGGGTCGAGGCGACGCTTCGTCTCATCGCGCCGGCCGTGCTGGCCGCCATCGTGGCCGACACCCTGGTCCTCGACGGCGAAGGGCTCAACAGCCGGTGGGAGTGGTATTTGGCCGCCGCCCTGGCCGGGTTCGTGTCGTGGCGGTGGCGCTCGGCCGGAGCGACGATGGCGGTGGGCATGTTGGCCCTGTGGGGCCTGCTGGCCGTCTTCTGAGCCGCGGTGCCGCCAGTTCGGGCTTCACGGTGAGAAGGCCCCGATGACCGGTGCGAAATTGGCCACCGCATCGGGATGACCGACGTCGGCGAGGCTCACGATCGTGGTGTCGACCCCCGCGGCGGCCAGGCGCCCGAAGCGGTCGACGTGTTCATCGATGGTTCCGGCCAGGAAGCGCTGCGCCACCTCGTCGGCGGGGATGCCGGCGACGAGCTCGGCGAGCCGCTTGTCGATGGAGCGGTGATCGGAGCCACACAACAGCGCGCTGAGCTGGGTGACTTCGATCTCCGCTGGATCGCGACCGAGGCGTTCGCAGTGCCGGTGCAGCGCCTCGATCTTCGTCGCCACCACATCCGGTTCCCCGAAGAGGTTGCAGGCGTCGGCGTACTGCGCCACCAACGCCAACGTGCGGGTTTCGCCGGATCCCCCCACCAGGATGGGGACCCGCTCTTGCAGGGGCCGGGGGTAACACAACGTCTGGGGAACCGAGATCTGGCGACCCTCGTACGGCGGCGAGCCCGACCCCCACATCAACGGCAGCAGTTCGAGGGCATCCTCGAGCAGTTGATACCGATCGGGCACCGACGGAAACGGGTAGCCGTAGATCTCGTGTTCGCGGCCATACCAGCCCAGGCCCAGCCCGCACCGGGCCCGTCCTCCCGACAACACGTCGAGCGACGCCACGATCTTGGCCAGATGGGCCACATTCCGGTGGGTGACACAGGTGACCAGTGCGCCGAGATCGATCGTGGAGGTGCGCCCGGCCAGGAACCCCAGCGTGGTGTACGACTCCAACATGGGATCCCAATCGCGGCCCACCTGCGGGATCTGCATGAAGTGGTCCATCACCCAGAGGCTGGTGAATCCAGCTCGTTCGGCGTCGGCGGCGATGCGTCCGAGCTCGTCGGCCAGACGATTTCGTTCCACCGGCCAATCGAAGGCCGAGACCTGCAGACCGAACTCCAACCGGGTCGGGCGCGAGCTTTCCGACGGCAGCAGTCGATCGGCCACGATGGCCGCGGGACCCGGCTGGTGGACGGCGTAGTACCCCGCACCCAACGTGTCCTTGATCTCCGCCCACCGTTGCAGCTGACCGGTGAGCACCTTGCTGGGTACCGGTGAGGGTCGGGCTCGATTCTGCTTGCGACAGGTCTTGTCGTCGGTGTCGAACACGATCAGGTGGGTTGGTCGTTGGTGGCGGCCGGCGAGCTCCAGCCAGGTGTGGTGCCGGTCCCCATCCATACCGAGTGTGTCGACCACGGTGAACAGGCCCCGGGCCAGACGCCGCTCGACCACCAGGTCGAGCACGGCGAATGCGTCGGCACTGGCCTTTAGGTCGTGCCGATCGCGCCCGACGACGCCGCGCAGTCCATCGGACGAGACCACCGCCGATTCCCCGAACCACTCCGTGGCCCACGAGGACTTGCCCGCACCCGACGGGCCGGCCAGCACCACCAGCGCGTCGGCCGCCAACCTGAGCATCGGGGTGTCGGTCGAGGCCACGGATCAGCCGGTTCCGAGCTCGGCGGCGGCCGCCGCCTGCTCCTCCTCGGTCACGTCGCGGACGTGGGTTGCGAGTGACCACAGGTGGCCGAAGGGATCCTGGATCTTGGCGAACCGGTCACCCCAGAACATCTCGACTGGTCCGAACAGCAAGGTGGCGCCCTCGGCGACCGCCACCTCGACGGTGGCGTCGACATCGCGAACGTAGTGGTGCAACGTCACCGGCGAGCCGCCCACGGCCCATGGTGAGGCTCCCTGCCCATCGTTGGTCTCGGGGAAGTCGTCGGCCACGAACACCAGCCCTTCGCCCACCCGCAGCTCGGCGTGCACCAACCGCCCGTCGGCTGACGGCGTGGTCGATCCGGATGTGGCGCCGAAGACGGTGCCGTACCAGGTGATGGCCGAGGCGGCGCCCTCGACCGTGAGGTAAGGGATCACTCCCGGCCGATCAGGGGGAATGGGCTGCACCATGGAGACCTCCGTGGCCACACGTTGCGCGGAGCCTAAATGGTCGGCGGGTGCCGTGCGACCGGACGATCGAGTCGCCGGCAGCATCACCACGACGAGTACGCCAAGGCCAAAACGACGGTCCTCGGAGACTGAACGGCGAATCTGCTCAGGCAGTGACCGTCCACTACGGTCGCCGAGGCGCCGGAACGGCTCCGGCGTCGACTGGCTCGAGCCGAGGAACCGCTGTGCCCGACAACTCATCCGAACGCCCGGTGTCGGTGCCTGCCGCCGACAACGTGTTGGCCGCTCTCTACGACCGGGCGGCCATCGACGGCGCCTCCACCGCGCTTCTGGTCAAGTCCGCGGATGGCTTCGAGCAACTGTCGGTGGCCGAGATGGTGGCGCGGGTGCGGACCCTCGCTGCCGGGTTGGTTGGGGCGGGCGTGTCCGCCGGTGACCGGGTGGTCATCTTCAGCCATGCCCGCCTCGAGTGGGCTCTGGCCGACTACGCCGTGTGGCAGGCCGGTGCCGTCAGCGTCACCATCTACGAGACATCGTCAGCCGATCAGGTGGCGTGGATCCTGGCCAACAGCGGGGCCACGCTCGCCATCGTCGAGAGTGAGGATCTGGCCGAGAAGGTCGAGGCCGCACGGGACCATGCTCCCCACCTCGGATCGGTCTTCACCATCGAAGCGGGGGGACTCGAACAGCTGGAGGCGTTGGGAGCCGACATCGATGGCGCCGTGCTCGACGATCGGGCCGCCACCATCGCCCACGACCAGCCGGCCACCTTGGTCTATACCTCGGGAACCACTGGGCGCCCCAAAGGCTGTGTCCTCACCCACGAGAACCTCATCTGGACCATTCGCCAGGTGATCGCCATCGCACCCGAACTGGTTGGACCCGGGAACCGGACGCTCACCTTCTTGCCCCTTGCCCACATCCTGGCCCGGGTCGTGCAGTTGACCGCCATCACCGCGGGCGTTCCGGTGGCCTTCGGCGGAGGGGTACGGACCCTGCTTCCCGATCTGGCCGACGTGAAGCCCACCTGGTTGACGGTGGTGCCGCGGGTGCTCGAGAAGGTGCACGACGGCGCGGCCCAGAAGGCCGGCACCGGATTCAAGCGCCGCATCTTCGACGAGGCCTCCAAGGTGGCCAAAGAGGTCGGCGAACATCGGGTGGCCGGTACTTCGGTCCCCTGGCATCTCCGCCTGGCCCACAAGGTCGCCGACGCGGCCGTCTACGGTTCGCTGCGGGCCGCCATGGGTGGCCAACTGCGATATGTCATCTCCGGCGGCGCGCCGCTGCACGAAGAGCTCGGCTACTTCTTCAAGGGGGTGGGCGTCGAGGTGCTGGAGGGGTACGGCCTGACCGAAACCACCGGTCCGGCCACGGTGCATCGGGTCGGTCGATCCAAACCGGGCACGGTCGGCCCGCCTCTCCCGGGTGTCGATGCTCGCATCAGCGACGACGGTGAGATCCAGTTGCGAGGTCCGTTGGTGTTCCGCGACTACTGGGAGAACGAAGAAGCCACCGCCGAGGCGTTCGACGGCGACTGGTTCCGCACCGGCGATCTGGGCGAGATCGACGACCAGGGCCACGTGGCCATCACCGGCCGCATCAAAGACCTGATCGTGACGGCAGGCGGCAAGAACATCGCCCCGGCCCCGCTGGAAACCGCCATTGCCGGCCACACGCTCATCAGTCACGCCGTGGTGGTGGGCGACGATCGGCCCTTCGTGTCGGCGCTGGTCACCCTCGACATGCAGAGCCTCGGAGCGTGGGCCAACGAGCACGGCCGCCAGGTGTCGTCACCCGGTCACCTCATCGAAGAACTGGCCGACGACCCCGAACTGCACGGCGAGCTCCAGGCCGCGGTCGATGAGGCCAACCAGTTGGTGTCGCGGGCCGAGGGGGTTCGCACCTTCCGTGTCCTGAGCGGTGACTTCACCGTGGCGTCGGGTGAGCTCACCCCCACCATGAAGGTGCGTCGATCGATCGTGATCGACAACCATGCCGAGATCGTCGAACGCATCTACACCAAACCGAGCTGACCGGCGATGCCCCCGCTGACGCCGTGAGCGCACCCTCGGGTGCCGTGGCCGGATCGGGTACCGGACCCGGCCGCCGGTGGCTGGTCGATGCCGGTGCCATGGTCGCGTTCCTGATCGTGGTCAACGGGGTGGTTGCCTCGCTGGTGGATGGGTGGGCCGAGGTGGCCGTGCTCGTCGGCGCCGCGGTGCTCGCCGTGTACGCGGCCCTGCGCCGCGGCTACTCCACGGGCGAACTGGGGTTGGCCGCCGACGACGTGGGCGCTGGGATCCGCCTGGGTGGGCCGGTCGCCCTGCTCGTGCTGGCTGGTGTCGTGGTGGCTGCGCTGGTTCCGGCCACGCGCGAGTTCTTCGACGACGACCGGTTCGTGGACATCGGTGCGGGTGAGGTCTTCGTGGAGGCCGCCCTTCGTATCCCGTTGGTGACGGCCCTCGGTGAGGAGCTGTTGTTCCGCTCGGTACTGCTCGCGATCCTGTTGGCCGGATTGGGCCCGTGGCGGGCGGTGCTCGGCTCGTCGTTGGTGTTCGGACTGTGGCACGTACTCACCACGATCGGTGACCTCGACGGCAACGAGGTCAGCGCCGACTTCTCGGCGTGGGAGGCATCACTCGGTGTGGTGGTCGTGGTGCTGGTGACGGGCGGAGCCGGCGTCCTGTTCGCCTGGTTGCGGCTTCGATCGAACAGTGTGGTGGCGCCCTGGCTGGTGCACACCGCCTTCAACACCAGCGCCTACGTGACCGGTGCAGTGGTGGTGACCGGCGGCCACGTCTGATCAGGTTGGGCCTTGGACCGCGGCCAACCAGCCCTTGAACAACTCGTGGATGGACAGGGCGCCCACCAGCGGGGTGTCGGCCGGCGGCAGCGCGGTGGGGGCCAGGACGAACGGCGCGCCCTGCTTGCCGCCCACCCCGCCGTGGAACCCGATCAGCTCTTCGAAGGCCGCACCCTCATCGGATTCGGGGTCATAGAAGCTGTTCACCAACAGGTCGGGGCAGTCGGGAAAGCTGCTGGTGCGCCGCAGATGGTCGGCGGCGTTGGTCCCGAACGGTTCGAGCGGGTCCTCACCACTCACCTGCCGGGTGGAGACGTTGTGCACGCCGGCCGGGCCGATCACCACGTCGCCGTCGACTTCGTCTCGCACCAGGATGAACCCGATGCCCTCGTGGTTGCGCAGCCCGTCGATCAGACCGGGATGGGCGGCATCGATTCGTTGGCGTGAGGCCCGACCCTCGATGGCGGGGAACGACAACAAACCCAGATTGCCCGATGCCAGTACGACCACGTCTTGTTCTTCGTCGACGGCGGTTTCGGTTGCCGGGCCCAACACGACCTCGTTGTCGGTCGTACGCGACCGCGTGGTGCGGGCCACCGTGCGGCCCAGACGCGAGTCGTCGGCCGCCGCGTCGCTGAGCAGGCCGTTCACGTTGTTCCAGCCTTCCTCGGCCAGCACCGGGGCGGCCACGTGAGCTCCGTCGGCCAGCCGGCGCACAGTGTCCTCGAGTGTCTCCCCGTACCGTTGTTCGTAGGTGGCGCCCTGGGTCTGACCGTGGTCGGACAAGATCACCACGTGGTACGGACGAGGCGCCCCTTCCAGCGTGGAGAGCAGTCGTTCGAGTTGGTCGTCGGTTCGAGCCAGGGTGTCGAGGGACTCCGGGGCGGCGATGCCGGAGTGGTGGGCCACCTCGTCGTACCCGACGAGGTCGACGTACGCCGACGGAACACCTCGCTCGATGTCGCCGATCAGCATCGAATAGGTGATCTCGGCCAGCACCACCGTGGTGGCCGCTCGCAGCAGCGGGTACACGCCACCCCGGTGCATGCGGGGTTCGACCTCGTCGCGCCGGGCCCGGCGGGCCGCCCGCAGCTCTCGCCCGATGTCGACGACGGTGAGGACCAGTATTCGCAACATCGCGAACGGCGTGGCGATGGCGTAGATGAACCGTTTCCTCGAGGGGTTGTCGAGCGCGGTGCTGAAGGTGAACATGGCATCAGGGGCGTCGCCGGAGAAGACGTTGGCGCGAGAGGCCCCTCCGTCGACCAACAGTCCCGCTCCGGTCGAGTGGCGTTCCTCGAGGTCGGCCGCGTCGCGAGGTCGGTTCGACACCATGATGCGCCCGCTGTCCTTCTCGTACCA
The DNA here is from genome assembly GCA_051011595.1 of Acidimicrobiales bacterium. Taxonomy (GTDB): domain Bacteria; phylum Actinomycetota; class Acidimicrobiia; order Acidimicrobiales; family SHLQ01; genus JAOUEE01. The sequence goes on along the minus strand of JBPCTQ010000338.1, from coordinate 918 downwards.
GCGGAAGGCCGGCATGTTGTGGTTGTCGCCCAACAAGATGCCGGCCTGCATGGCCCCGGTCTGTGACGACAGGTCGCACTCCCAGGGCACGAGCGTATGGCTGCCGTGTTCGACCAGTCGGGCCAGCATCGGTGCGTGGCCGTCGGCCATAGCGTCCCGGAGCACGTCGTGGCCCAGGCCGTCGATCTGGATGAACAAGATGCCCGGTGTCGAAGTCGACTGCACCGGCTCGCGTTTCTTGACCATGCGCCGCACCACGATCTGACGCCAGGCGTGGTCGTCGTCGATGCTCAACAACCCACCTACCGCCACGTTGACCGCAGCCAGCGCCAGCGACACCCCGAAGGCCGTCCAGAGCGAGTTGACCTCGAAGCCGTCGACCAGTGCGGCGGTGGCGGCGACGAAGAGTGCGTTCAACACGAACGTGAACAGCCCGACCGTCCAGACCACGAGGGGAAGGGCCAGGCGAATGATGATGGGCCACACCAGGGCGTTGAGCACGGACAGTACGGCCACCGCGAGCAGCGCCGACCACACACTGTTGATGGTGACCCCGCCGAACAACCACGCGAACAGGCCCAGGGTCAATGCTTGGGCGAGGCCCAGGACCAGCACGCGGATGATGGGCCATCGACTGCCTTTCGCTCGGATCGGGAGCGGAGATGGGTGCAGCGGGTCGGCGGACATGGCTCGGTCACGCTAGCGGAACCGTCGCCGGTAGGACCCGGCCCTGGGCCGGAGGGTTCAGGGGCTGATGGCGGCCTGGTCGGCCAGGATCACCGCCCGATCGCTGCGCACGCGGCCGGCGGGCACCGACCGGTCGCCGGTCAGCAGTTGGGCCAGCGCGGCCTGTTTTGTGCGCCCACTCACCAGCCAGACGATGGCCTCGGCTCGGTCGAGCACCGGATAGGTGAGCGT
>JBPCTQ010000337.1:0-20910 GCA_051011595.1 Acidimicrobiales bacterium | reverse complement strand
ACCCCTTCCCGGGTGAACGATCCGACCACCTGGATCAAGAACAACGGTGCCGTACAACCGAGCGACACCACCGCATACGACACACCGAAGGCGAACACCGACCGCAGCTGGCGGCTGCCGGTGCCCTTGTTCATTCTCGGCATCCTCAGGTTCAGCTCGAACCCGAACAACATGGCGATGCCGAGGGGCACCATCAAGATGCCGACGATGATGGTGAACCACGGCAACCATTCACTGATGAGGCTGCGCGACACCAGATGGCTGGTGGCGAAACCGAAGGTGCCGAAGACGGCGACGAAACCGAGCGTCATCACCCCGCCGACCATCAGCCCCCGCATCACATTGCCGGCCACCGACTGGTCGTCGGTCTCGTCTTCGAGGCCGATGAAATAGGCCAGATAGGTGGGCAACATGGCGAACCCACAGGGGTTGAACGCGGCCACCAGCCCGAGGGCGAACGGCGCAGCGAGGTCGACGTCGAACATCTAACCCGGGCACCGCTTGCCGCGCGAGGCGCCACCCGCGCCGATCGGCGCGGTCACAGCAGGAACTCGTTGATCTTCTCGGTGAGGCCGTCGGTGTCGAGTTGGCCGGTGAACACGTGGGCCACTTCACCCTCGGCGGTCAAGAAGGCGGTGGTCGGCATGCCGAGGCCCTCGAACACGTTGAAGAAATCGCCCGCCGGGTCGAGCCCCAATGGATAGGTGACCCCGGTGGTCTCGATCAGCCCCTGCGCATCAGAGGGTGCGTCCTGGGTGGCGAGGCCCACCAGCTGGACTTCACCGGCCAGCTCCTGGTTGACGACCTCGAAATCGGGCATCTCGGCCACGCAGTTGGGGCACCACGAGGCGAAGAAGTTGAGCACCACCGGTTTGCCTTCGGCCGTGCCGGCCAACGATTGGGTACCGCCGTCGAAATCGGCGAACTCGGCGGTGAACACGTCGGCTGAGCTGGTGGGTGGAATCAGGCCATCGGCCTCGGCTCCGGAGCTGCCGGTCTGGGCCGCACCGCCAGTGTCGGCGCCGAGACTGATCTCGGGGGTGGTGTCGTCGGTGCCCCCGCAGGCGGCCGCCACCAGCACCAGCACGAAAACACCGGCCACCAGACGCCACCAAAGAGTGCGGGTTGTCGACGATGCGGGCATGTGCGGATCCTTGCTCGGCCACCAGTTTCACCCAGTGAACCCGGCAATGCCACGCGGGATTCCTTGTCGGCACCACCGACGACGGCCGCACGGGCCGGCCCCGGTCCATCGACCGGGGCCGGCCATTTCCTCGATTCGGGACAGGCCGAGGCTCGCAGGTGATCCGATGACCGGATCACGTCGTCACCTCGAACCGTCATCGAGATCTCACGGGTGCGGACCCGTGAGCTGCGGTTCTGCGCAGTGCTACGCCGCCCTACGCAGTGCTGCGCCGGCCCTACGCCGAGGCCAGCTCCACGAGGTGCTCGGGAATCGGCACCACCGGGAGCTGGTCCTCGGGTCGGGGGTTCTTGGGCGGACGACCGCGACGCCGCTTGGTGGCCAGCATCTTGCCGTTCAAGAACAGCTGTCCGCCCCACACCCCCCACGGCTCGCGCCGCTCGAGGGCCGACTCCAGGCACGACGCCAACACCGGGCATTCGGCACAGACAGCCTTGGCCCGAGCAATGTCGCCCAGATCCTCGGAGAAGAACAGTCCGGTGGGCACACCGTCGGTGCGGCACAGGGCATCCGTCTCCCAGAGGGCTTCGGTCTCGATGAGTTTCAGCGGGGCTCCCATGGCTCCCCATCTCCTTGTGGTTGGTGGTCGGGTTGGTAGTGGGTGGATGAGTCGGTCGCCGACCCGGATCCGATTCCGAAAAGCAGAAAAGCCGCCGATTTCTCGGCGGCTTCGGGATCGGTCCCGGGTGGAGGCGATTGTTGGTCGCTAACCGGGATGGTCCTTCAGCCGCTGGCGCTTGGGGGCAAACGCCATGTCGGTTCCGAGCCACGGGTAGGTGGTCACCGCGTGGGAACCGGGGGTGGCGATGGCAACACGCACGGCGCGCGCATTCACCGCATTGCCCTGGTGGCAGGAATGCAGGTGAATGGTGGACATCGGTGCGCTCGAATCGTTGGCCGGATTGCCTTCGCACAGGGGCAGGTACCCCCGCAGGTCTCCATTCAGTCAGGCCTGCGGCCCGGCTGTCAACCGAATTATTCGAATTCTGATCTCGCCCGCCTCGACCGGTCACGAGCCGGCAACGCCGAACGGTATCGGTCCCCTAGGTGGTCAACCCGGGATCAGAAGCGGTAGGTGGTCTGGCCATCGGGGTCAACGGTGACCGCCACCTCACCGAGGATTCGCAGGTGTTCGAGGTGGGCATAGGTCTCGGATTCGGCCATCCCGCCCCACGATCGTTCCTTGAACAGCCGTTTCATGTAGTCGCTGACGTGGCCGGCCGGGACATCGAGAGCGGCGGCCCGAATGACGTCGAGCCGCTCGAAATGGTGCTCGATGATCTCGTCGGCCCGTTGGCCCACCTGCTCGAAGGGGTGGCCGTGCGCGGGCAGGGCCAGGGTGAGGCCATCGAGGGTGTGCATCCGCCGGAGCGACTCGAAGAAGGTGTTCAGCGGATCGTCGTCGTCGATGAGTCCGCTGATGTGCGGGGTGATGGTGGGCAGCACATGATCGCCGCTGAGCAGCACCCCTCCGACGGGATCGAACAGGCACAGGTGGTCGGTGGTGTGACCCGGCGTGTGCACGGCCACCCATTCGCGGCGGCCCAGCTCGACGACCTGTTCGTCGGCCACGGTGATGGAGGGTTCGGGAACCTGGAACGGCTTGGCCCCCTTGCGGCCGCTGGCGATGAACCGTTTGACCGCGTCGAGCGGCGGCGGCTCGGTGACCGATCCCCACGGCGTGGGCCGCGACCACCGCTGCCGCAGTGCTTCGAGCTCGTCGTCGGTGGCTAGCTCGAGCGCGGCACTGTCCGGTTCTTCACTGGCTTCGCGGGCATCGAAGATCGTGCGGAACTCGTGATGGGTGAGGACCTCACACCCGGACTCGTCGCGCAGCTGGTACACCCCGCCGAAGTGATCGGGGTGGCTGTGGGTGACCACGGCGGTGTGGATGTCGGTGATGGTCACGTTCATCTCGGCCAGCCGGGCCTCGAGCGTGCGGTAGGTGTCGGGGCCGGGTAGCCCGGGATCGACCACGGCCACCCCCCGATCGTCTTCGAGCACGTAACAGTTCACGTGCCCCAAGCCGGGCAGATGCACGTCGAGCTGGATGCGGACGATGCCGGGGGCCACCTCGGTGACGTCTTCGGACGCCGGCTCCTGCTCTTGTTTGCGATAGGTGGGCTCGTCGGCCATCAGGACTCGGTCGGCTCGGCGGCGGGAAACAACGCGGTCCGGTAGTACACCAGCTCTTCCAGGCTCTCCCGAATGTCGTCGAGGGCGCGGTGGCCGCCCTTCTTGCGCGGCGCACCGGCCAACACGTCGGGGCGCCATCGACGGGCCAGCTCCTTCAGGGTCGACACATCGACCGACCGATAGTGCAGGAACTCCTCGATCTCGGCCAGGTGGACGGCCAGGAAACGACGATCGGTGCCGATGGAGTTGCCACAGAGCGGCACCGACCGCGGTTCGGGAATGTGCTCGCGCAGGAAGGCCAGGGTCTCGGCGCCGGCCTGGTCGAGTGTGATGGTGCTGGCCTCGATCTGGGGCAACAGACCGCTGCGGGTGTGCATGTCGCGGACGAAATCGTCCATGGAAGCCAGCGTCGAAGCGGGGTACCCGATGACCAGATCCGGTCCCTCGGCGACGATGTTGAGCTCGTCGTCGGTGATGAGCGTGGCGATCTCGACGACGACGTGGCGGGCCGGGTCGAGGCCGGTCATCTCCAGGTCCATCCAGGCGAGCATCGTCAGAGCGTAGCGATGACGGCCTCCCATCCGGGATTCTGCATCGGAACCCCCGCGGCGGGCAGCCACCGGTTACATTCACGGCCGATGCTCGAGGTCCCCATTCAACAGCTCGATCCCGACCTGGCGCTGCCGTCGTACGCCCGCGAGGGCGACGCCGGTGCCGACCTGGTCGCCCGTGAGAACGTGGTGCTGGCCCCCGGCGGCGGCCGGGCGTTGATCCCCACCGGCGCGGCAGTGGCCATACCCGAGGGTTACGCGGGCTTCGTGCAACCCCGCAGCGGTCTGGCGCTCAAACACGGGGTGACCTGCCTCAACACGCCCGGCCTGATCGACTCGGGCTACCGGGGTGAGCTCCAGTGCCTGTTGATCAACACCGACCCCACCGAACCATTCGAGGTGAAACGCGGCGAACGCATCGCCCAACTCGTGATCCAGGCCGTCGAGCACGTGCACTTCGTGCCGACAGAGACGCTGCCCGACTCGACGCGCGGGGCCCAGGGATTCGGCAGCACCGGTCGCTGACCGTCCTCGGGCCCACCCCCGGCTCACCGCCGCCGGTCAGCCCTGCCGATCGATCTCCATGGCGACCTTGTCGGCACCCAGCTCGTAGCTCGACAACAACTCACCAGCCAGGGTGCGGAATCGATCGAGCGCCTCGTCGTCGAGCGTCGGCTGCTCGGCGTCGTCCCCGAACCGAGCGATGACGTCGATACTCAGTCGGTCACCATCGAGGCCGTACTCGACGTCGATGGTGCCGGGGTGTTCGGCATCACCGCCGAGCAACAAGATGATGGCTTCGTCGATGGCCAGGCGAAGGTCCTGCACCTGATAGGCGGCGAAGCCCCAACGGTGAGCAAGGCTGGCTGCCCCGATGCGGGCCAGACGGGCGTAGGCGCTGGTGGCCGGCAGTGACAGCCGAACCCGGTCCCCATCGCGCGCTCCGTCGTCGTCGCTCACGTGGTCAGGATGGCACGCCAGCTCGTCACGGCTCGACCCCGACGCTGCCGGGATCGACATCGTCGCGGCGACCGAGGTAGGTGGGGTGACGCAGCCGCCGATCGGCACTCCATTCGGCGAAGCCGACCTGCACCACCATCTCGGGCCGCACGAACTGCACGAGCCGAGCCTCCGGGCCCGCCAGCGGCGGCCGAAACGGGTCACCGTCCACCCGCAGCGGCGCCAGCGCGGCGGCCAGGGTGGCCAGCTCGGCAGCCGTGAATCCGGTGCCGACCCGTCCGGCGCATCGAAGCTCGTCGCCGTCCCAGTACCCGAGCACCAACGCACCGATGGACCCGCCTCGGCCGCCTTCGCCTCGGGTGTAGCCGGCCACCACGAACTCCTGCTCGAGGCGAATCTTGATCTTGCGCCACGTGCGAGCCCGTCTTCCCGCCAGGTACGGGCTGTCGAGCCGCTTGGCCACGATGCCCTCCAGCTGATGGGCACCGGCGTGACTCAGCAGGGCGGGTCCGTCGGTGAATTGTTCGGTGACCCGCCAAGCCGCACCGGGTTCCACCAGCTGTTCGAGCAGCCGTCGACGATCGGCCAGGGCCAACCCGGTCAGATCGTGGCCGTCGAGGTGCAGGAGGTCGAATACCTGATAACCGACCGGCACGTCGGCCGCCCGACGAACGGCCTCGGCGCGATCGCCGACGTGCATCCGATGCTGGAGTCGCGAGAACGAGGGATGACCGTGCTCGTCGAGGGCCACGACCTCACCGTCGAGCACGGCGGTGGCACCGAGGGCCTCGTGCAGGTTCTCGAGCTCGGGGAATCGATGGCTGATGTCGATCTCGTTGGCCGATCGCAGCGTGGTGGTGTCGTCGAGGTGGCCCAGCACGCGCATGCCGTCCCACTTCAGCTCGAAGACCCAGCCGTCACCGGTGGGGAGCTCACCATTCACCGCCTTCATGGGACGGATCGGCTTCGCGACGTTCACCACCGGCCGACGGTACACACTGGAGCGACCCACGGACACGACACCACTCGGCCCGCCGCGCCCCTCCTCAGGAGATCGACCTTGCTGGGAACACGAACATGAGCATCCTGGTGGACAACCCCCGCTGGTTGTGGAGAGGGGAACGCTGGTCACACCTGGTGTCCGATGACAACACCGACGAGCTCCACCTCTTCGCCACCAACCTGGGCCTGCGACGCCTGGCCTTCCAGGGAGATCACTACGACTTGCCCCAGACGCGACTCGATGCCGCGCGGGCCGCGGGGGCCATACTCGTCGACAGCCGAGTGCTGGTTCGGCGCCTGCGGGACAGCGGGCTGCGGCACCGCCGGCCGATGGGCTGGACAGCATGGTTGGAGTGGCAGCACGACGGCGAGGAGTCACTCGGCGTTCACCTCGCCGACCGCCCCGGGATTCCGCCGACGATCACCACCGACATCGAGACACTCTCGATCCACGTCGAGCCCCTCGCCGTCGTCGTGTTGAGGCGAGAGGGCGAGTGGGGGGTCGGCCTCACCACCTCGGCCCCGACCGACGTGACGGCGCTGCCGGCGACGCGGCGACGCTGGGCCGTCTCCAACGACCGCGGCCACCACGTCGACTGGTTCGTGCCGGATCACCCGGTGCCTCCCGAAGCGGACACCGGCGCCGGCCGTGACAGTCCCTAGGCTTTCTTCATGAGACGCCTCATCATCGGCGTGGTCCCGCTGCTGGTCGCGATCGGCTGTGCCAGCGGCGAGGGGCCCACCACCGTGACCGGCACTGTGACGTCCACGGCGGCGACGTCCACCGCAGCGCCGTCCACATCGGGGGCCGCCCTGGCGGTCGACGCCGGCCACACCTCCACCGCCCGCTTGGTGATCGAAGGCAACACCTGGGACTTCGACGTCAGCTGCGCGCAACCCAGCGAGGCCGACGTCTTGGTGTGGGGTTCGGGCGTCGACCCCGAGACCGACCTGCCCGCGGAGTTGCTCCTGGAGGCGTCGGTCTCCGACCCCTACATCGGCGTGACTGCCAGCGGCCGGCTGATCGAAGCGTCGCTCGACACCCCCCTGGTACTGGAGGTCGATGCCGGCACGATCACTGGCGACGACATCTCCTTCGTCGCCGATGCCGACATCAACACCGGCCTCGGCACCGATCTGGGCCCCGGATCGGTGACGGTCGAGTGCACCAGCTACATCGAATCGCCCCTCACTCCTGGCTGAGGGCGTCCTCGTCCTCGTCGACAACCGGGCCCGGTCCCCCGCACACGACGGCGTCGGTGACCTGGGGAACTCGGCCGCTTCGAAATCCCGTGACCACGGTGCCATCGGTCTCGAAGATCACCCGGAAGGCGGCGTCGGCCTCATCGCTCGGGACGAACACCAACTCGTTTCCGGCCCCGCTCGGGTGTTGGCCGATGGTGAGGCCGGCGCCAAATCGGTCGACGACGTCCTGCTCGCTGCTCCCGAGGCCGAGACCGGATCGGGTGGTCACCGAGCCGGCGAAGACGTCGATTCGTTCGATGGTTCCTTCGGTGACCAGGAACGCGACGCCGTCCGGCCCCGGTACGGGCAACACGTAGTAACAGTCGTTGTTGATCGGTCGATCCGGCTCGAGGCACACCCCCGACGCCGTCTCGGCGGAGACCACAGTCATGCCGAAGGTGATGTCGTCGAAACCCACCGTGCTGACCGTGCCGCCGATCAAAGCGTCGTCGGTACACCCGGCGATCGTCGTGGTGGTCGATGAGGCCGTGGGTTCCGCAGATGACGAGGGGCTGGGAGCCGAGGTCGACGAGGACGGCGGCCCGGCCGCGTCGTCACCGTTGCTGCCACAGGCGGTCAACAACAGCACAGCCACCAGCACCAGACACCGGGTGATCATGGCGCGATCGTAGTGGCCGTCGTTTCCCGCCGATCGTCGCGTCAGCGCCGCCAGTGCCACCGCACCCGGTGCTCGTGCATTTCTTCGACCTCGGGCATGGTGTCGATGTCGTCGCGCCGAGCCAGCCAGCGTGTGTACCAACCAACACCGGGCGTGGCCGACACGCCGTGCGCCACAACCGAGACCACCACCACCCAGGTGACGATCACGAACAGGGTGTCGCTCGACGCGATATCGGACTCCTCGACCACCAACAGGCCGAACAGAACCGACGCCAGACCACGCGGGCCGAACCATCCCAGGAACGCCCGGCTGCGCGGGGCCAGACCCGACCCGACGGTGGCCACCCACACCGGGATCGAACGCCCGACGGTGAGCGTTGCCAACGCACACAACGCAATCGGGAAGGTCAGCGCACCGAGCGCCGGGCCCACCATGGTGGCGCCGAAGATGACAAACATGGTGAGGGCGAGAATCTGCCCCAGGTCCTCACTGAACGCCGACCGGCGGGCCGACTCCGTTCCCATCAGTGCCGACGCGGTGAGCCCGGCCAGGAAGGCGGCGATGAAACCGTTGCCGTCGAGCTCGGTGGCGGTGGCGTAGGCCCCGACCCCGATAGCCAACATGGCCAGCTGCTCGTAATCGGCCGCCACCCAATCCCGCTCGTAGGCCTTGGCCAACAACCAACCGGCCACCACCGCCACACCAACTCCAACAGCCGCGCCGATGAAGATCTGCTGCACTGCGTCGGTGAGGAAGTTCCCGACGCCCCCGCTCTCGCCCTCCTCGACCATGGCCACGAACACGGCGACGATGGGAACCACCAGACCGTCGTTGAGACCCGATTCCACGTTGAGGGACTGCCGGATACGAACGGGAACCCGCTTGTCGGTCACCACCGCCTGACCCAGGGCGGCGTCGGTGGGAGTGAGAATGGCCGCCACCAGCGCGGCCTCCCACCCACTCAGATCAGTGAGCAAGAGGGCCGTCATCCCGGCGCCGAGGGCCACGGTGAGCGGCAGACCGATGGCCAGGAGCCGGGCGGGAATTCCGGGGTCGCGGGCCAGAGCAGGAACGTCGATGCGCGACGCATCAGAGAACAACAGTACGGCCAGCGTGAGCTCGGCCAGCAACACCACGGCCTCGGACTCGATGTCGAAGCCGGCCAGGTCGAGGACTTCGGGGCCGATCAGCACCCCGAAGGCCACGAAGATCATCGGCCCACTGATGGCTATCGACTCGATCCGTCGCGAGATCAACGAGAAGGCGACGACGAAACCCGACATCAACGCCAGGGTGCTGATTTCCATCCGCGATCAGGCCCCCAGCAGCAGCAGCAGTCCTCCTACCGTATAACCGATCATCACCACCACAAGCGGAATCTGGGAGCCGAGTACAAAGCGCCGGTCCATGCGCTCGAGGGCCCGATCGTGGGCCGCGGCCACTCCGGCGATGTGGCCGAGGGCGATGGCCAGGGCCTGGACCCAGGCGATGAGATCAGTGCTGATGTACGTGAAGTTGATGGCGTAGTCGGCGGTGCCGAACCAGTCACTGCCGTTCCCGAACGGGTCGCTCAGGCGGGGAATGACCCGCTGCCCATCGAACATCAACAGCGAGAAATAGTGAGCCACCGCGTAGGCGAAGGCGATGGGCAGCAACGAGGGAGCGAAGTCTTCGGCCAGGTCCGACGCCGAGTACTCCTGACCCTGGCGGCGCAGATACCAGGCCATCACCCGGATGGCGCCGTAGTACAGCACGGCCATGACGGCGATGGTCAGGAGCAGCCCGAGGGTGTGGACGACCGTTCGCTCCCAGCGCAGCGCGGTGGCCACGAAGTCGGCTTCCTCCCACCAGCTCTGACGGGTGATGCCGTCGAAGGTCGTACTGCCCAGCGTCACCAGGATGAGCAGCACGGCCGCGGCGTCGATACGAACCGCACTGAGCCCTGATCCGGGAACCCGGATACGCAGGTCACCGTGGGCATCGCGAAAGAACGGGCCGATGTGGCCGAGACGGTCGAACAGCGCGACGAAACCGTCGCCGGTGCGCAACCAGCGGCGTCCGAAGACCAGGCCGCCGAGCACCATCACCAGGCTGTATCCGGCCAGCCAGATCCCGATGGCAGACGGCGTGGCCGACTCGAAGTACGCCAGCTCGAGCCACAGGAAACTCAACAGACCGGCGACCCCGACCCAGCCGGCGAAACCCGATGAGGGCTCGTTGTCGGCACCGGCTCGTGGTGCCTTCCAACCGAGGCGCTCGGCCAGACCCACGATGGTGTCGAACGGGCTCACCGCCCCCCAGAACGGGCCGAGCAGCACCGAGACGATCTGCACGCCGACCCAGAAGACGATGTACACGGCCCACGGGCTGAAGTTGAGCAGCGGGTTCTCGTCGCCGAGCAACGCCGACAACAATGTGAGCGCCCACAGGGCAACCACCAGGACGCGGACCACCACGGCCAGAGCCGAAACCGCCCGGGCGAACCAGCCGGGCAGCGGATGCCCGGTTGCCGCCCTGGCCATGACGGGCCGGTTCCAGAACACCCCGAAGGCCAGGAACGAACACGCCACCGCCAGACCGGCCGACCAGGCGAAGATCCCGATCGGCAGGGGTAGGTCGCCGCGCGATCCCACACCATGGGCCGCAGCCGGCGAGGCGAGCACCACCGCACCGACCAGCGCCACACCGCCACCCACCAGGGTGCGCGCCAGAACGCGCGTGGTGGTGCCTCTCGACATGTAGGCCGCCTGGGGCTCGAACCCAGCACCTTGAGATTAAAAGTCTCCTGCTCTACCCGATGAGCTAGCGGCCCACGGGCACGATATCGCCACCGGTCGCCCACCCCGAACGCGACCCACCAGGTATCTGGACCCCTTCCCGTCCAGGCGCTCGTGTACTGCGGGTCCGAGAATCGAGTTTGGTACCGTCGCGAAGGTGACCTCGATGCCGACCGGCGCCGATCCTGTCGGACGTCCCAACATCGTGCTGATCCTCACCGATCAGCAACGACACGATCAGCTGGGGTCCAAGAGTGATGGGTTCTACGAGACACCCCACCTCGACCGGCTGGCCGACGACGGCACCCGTTTCGAGACGGCGTACACCATGTCGACACTGTGCGCTCCGGCCCGGGGATCACTCATCACGGGCCTGTATCCCAATCGGTTCCGCGGCCACCGCGACGATCGCCCCGACGGCGGCGGACGGTCGGTGCGAGAGGGGTTCTGGACCATCGCCCACCAGCTGCGATCGGCCGGATACGAGACCGCCCACATCGGCAAGGCCCATTTCAAACCGATGCGAGCCCGCCACGGGTTCGACCACCTGCGGGTGGCCGAACACCTCAACCTGTACCGAGGCGAGTCACCGCCGCCCGTCGACGATCACGTGGCCTGGTTGTTGTGGAACGGCAAGGCCGAGCCGCTGGCCACCGGACTGTTCGGCCCCGGACACCCCGACGCCGATGCTTACCGGCGCAACCTGTCGGCGGTGCGTTACCCCCTCCCCCAGCAGTTCCATCCGACCAGCTGGGTCACCGATCAGGCCACGACCTGGCTCGACGGGCGGACCACCGATCGGCCGTTCTACCTCCAGGTCAGCTACCCGCACCCGCACTCGCCGTACAACCCTCCGTCGCCCTACGCGGGCCGATACGACCCGGCCGATGTGACCCTTCCCGACGCCGACACCGGCCTGGCCGCCATGGCACCCCAACTCCGGACATGGCTCACCACTCGGGCGGCACCGGGCACCCGCATCATCGCCGAGCACCCGGACAAGGTCATCCGCCGCATCCTCACCTACATCCGTGCGCTCATCGTGCAGATCGACGACGCCGTCGGTCGACTGCTGACCCATATCGACCTGTCGAACACCGTGGTCATCTTCGCCTCCGATCACGGCGACTTCGGCGGTCACCGAGGCCTGTTGTCGAAGGTGCCGTGTGTCGCCCTCGAGGATCTGGCCCGGGTGCCCATGTTCGTCAGCGGCGCCGGCGTCGGCGTCGATCGCATCCACGAGCCGGTCTCGTCGGGTGACATCGCCCCCACCATCCTCGAGCTGGCCGAGGCCGGTGGACCGCTCGATTCACTCGACGGCCAGTCGCTGACCCCCAGTCTGCGCGGGGCCGGTCCCCCGCCCGAGCGCACCCTCTACACCCATTCGATGCACGGCTACCCGATGGCCCGCCGAGGTCGCATGAAGCTGGTGGGCGAGTTGCTCGGCGACGAACGAATGTTGTTCGACATCGAGGCCGATCCGGGCGAGACCTGTGATCTCGCCCAGGAGCCCGAACACCGAGGGCTGGTGGCGGACCTGTTCGACGAGATCCTGCGTATTCGGGGTATGGGCGAGCTCGACCTCGAACCTCCCGAGTTGGACTCGGTGGTCAGCGGCTGAGGCTTCGGGCCGCCAGGCTGACGGCGGCCAGCTCGAGCGATCGGGGGGTCTCGTCGTCGTCGTGGTTGACCAGCTCCCACACATGGGCGGCCGGATCGGTTCCCAGGACCGTGTCGGTGACATCTCGTTCGGTGCCGTCGAGCAGCCAACAACACCCGCCTCGGACCTCCACCACCCCAGTGCTGCCCGCCACCCGAAGCCGGTCGTCGCCATGGGTGGTGGCGTCGGACGGACGGAGATAGTCGGCATGGACAACAGCCGTGCCGCCACCCTCGAGAGCACAGACACTCACCGTGTGGTCATCGAGAGTGGACCAGTCGGGCAAGCTCCCGTTGGCCGACCGCCCGGCGATCGGCGTGAGGCGGCGGCCGGTGACGAAGCGGGCGAAGTCGAAGGCGTGCGTGGCCACCCACAGCTCGGTGCCCGGGTAGTGCCGGGGTTCGTCGTACCACGGCGGCCGGTCGCCGAAGACGTAACTCTTCTGGGCAGTGACCAGCACCGGATCTCCCACCCCGCCCTCGGCAACGATGCGGCGAGCGGTTCGAAAGGCGGCGTCGGCTCGGGCCGGGAGCTCGGTCACCAGACGCTGCTGCGGACGGTCGGCGAGCAGTCGACTGATCCGGGACAGCTGATCGTCGCTGGTGGCGATGGGTTTGTCGGCCACGACCGACGCCCCAGCGGCCAGCGCCCGCTCGACCCAGTCACCGATCTGTCCGTACACCGCGCCGACGCTCACGATGTCGGGGGCCACTTCGGCCAGAGCGCGCTCGGGATCGTCGTGCCATTCGATGGCCTCGACGCTGTCGGCGATGAGTCGGGCCATGTCGTCGAAGCCGTCACCACAGGCGACCGCGGCCACGTCGATCGACCCGTCGGCCACCAGCTCACGCAACGAGTGGTGGCCCCATCCGCCGACGAACAACAGGCGGGTGGCGGGCATGGGTGCGACGTTACTCAACCGCATCGACGGCACGGCCACGGCGCCCCCGAACCAGGGGTGGCGACCGTCACGCCCCACCGAAGTGCAGCAACCCGCCCTCCCGGTTACGTTGGGACCTGCCCACCGCGGCACCCGCTCCCACCGAGGAGGGATTGTGGTGGATAGCAGCGACACCGGCGAGCTCGGCCGGCGCGAGCTCCGCAAGCAGCTGACTCGCCGAGACATCATGGCTGCGGCCCATGACCTGTTCGAAGAGGTCGGGTACCACGACGCCCGCACCGCCGAGATCGCCCGTCGGGCAGGCGTTTCCGAACCGACTGTGTTCCGCTACTTCCCCACCAAAGCCGACGTCGCCATGGCGCCGTTCCACGAGTGGGTCGAGTCGTTGACCGAACAGTTCATCGACCTGCTGGGGGATGCCACCCCCTACGAGGCCACCATCGCCTTGATGGATTCACCCGATCCGCTGGTGTTCCTCGAGGAACGCACTCGCCTGGCCCTCGACCGCACCCTCGATCAGCCCGAGCTCATCTCCCAGGTCTTCTGGGCGCTCGACACGGCCGTCCGGCGGCTCATCCCCGAGCTGGCCACCTATCGCGGCGTGGCGGCCGACGACGTGAGCGCACTGCTCGATGCGCAGCTGGTGGTGTCGGTCATCGAAGTCTCCATCCGTCAGTGGATCACCACCGACGGTGCCAGCGCACCCCTGGCGCTGGTCCGCAACTGCGCCCAGCGGCTGGAACCCATCCTCGACACCTGATCGTCTGGTCGAGACCGGATCAGTCGGGCCAGTGGCCGAGCACCGATTCGGCCGCCCAGTACCCACACATTCCGTGCACACCGGCGCCGGGCGGCGTGGATGCCGAACACAGGAAGATCCGCTTGTTGGGCGTGCGGTACGGGTCCATACGCGGTGTCGGCCGAAAGAGCAGCTGGCGACCCGCCGGCGACCCGCCCCCGATGTCGCCGGCCACCAGATTGGGATTGTCGGCCTCGGCTTCGATGGCGTTCTTGGTGACCCGGTGCAGCACCAGGTCGCCGAACCCCGGTGCGTAGTACTCGATCAGCCGCTCGATTCGCGACGACAGATCGCCGGTATGACCGGGTGGGGCGTGGCAGTACGCCCAGACCACGTGTCGACCAGCCGGGGCGCGGCCGGCGTCGACCACACTCGGCTGAGCCAGCAGGGTGAAGGGTCGGTCGGGGACCTGTCCGGCCCACGTTTGGGCCTCGGCGCGGGCGACATCGTCGGCGGTGCCACCGAGGTGCACGGTGCCGGCCCGAGCGCAACGAGGATCGGCCCAGGGAACCGGGCCCGACAACAAGAAGTCGACCTTGAACGAGCTCATGCCTCGCCGAAATCGGGTGAGGCGCCGCCGGAAGGCGGCTGGGAGCTCGTCACCGGCGATGGCGGCCAACCGTTCGGGGGCCGTGTCGAACAACACTGGACCGGTGCCGTCGATCTGGTCGAGACGCTCGATGGGCGCGTCGGTGACGATCTCGCCGCCCAGACTCCGGAGGTGGGCAGCCAGCGCGTCGACGATGGCCTGCGAACCCCCTTCGGGCAGCGGCCAACCACCGACATCGGCCGCACCGGTGAGCACCATCGCGATGGCCGACGTGAACGGTCGGTCGAGGGGCAACATGGTGTGAGCCGCCACACCGGCGAACAGGGCCGCCGCCTCGGCCGTCTCGAACCGTCGCACCGTGCGGTTGGCGGGTAGAAGCGCTCGTCGACCGAACCGAGCCAGGCTGACCGGATGGCGAGGGACCCGCAGGATGGGGGCGAGGATGCCGGCGGCCAGGTCGTCCCAGCGGTCGACCACCGGGCTCATGAGCGCACGCCATCGATCGCCGTCGGGCCCGAGCTGGGATGCGGTGTCGTCGAGGTCACCCAGGAGCACCGCGGTTCGATCTCGATCGATGGGGTGGGCGGCCAGCACCTCGGGGTGCAGCCAACACAAGCCGTGCTCGTCCAGCGGCAGCGTGGACAGGAACGGCGACGCCACGGCGAGGGGATGGACGGCGCTACACACGTCGTAACGGACCCCGGGTGCCATCTCGAGGGTGCGCGATCCCCCACCGATGGTGTGGTTCCGTTCGTACACGAGGACCTGCCGGCCGGCTTGGGCCAGGCGAACGGCGGCGGCCAGCCCGTTGGGGCCCGAGCCCACCACCGTGGCGTCGGCGTTCATGATGGCGATGGTCCCACACCTGCCCCGGCGCCACCGGACCCGGCGACTACCGTCGAGCAGATGGCCGGAGGCGTACGGGGGATCGTGATCACCACCGCCATGGCCGTTGTCATCGGCGGGTGTGGCGGCTCCGACGACGACCCGGTTCTGGTGCCGCCGACCACCACTGTCGTGGCCTCGACAACGGAGGCGCCGCCGCCCCGCCAACAGGTCCAGCTCACGATGGTCGACCAGGTTCCGGCCGACGCCCCCGCCCTGTTGCTGGCAACACCAGCCGGGGCCACCCGCTGGACACCGGGTGACGGTCCGGTCGTGGTGCACGAGGTCGACGATGAACTGCGGCACGCGGTCGACGACGGCGCCGGCGGAGTGGTGGGGCTGACCGTCGACGAACAGCTCCTGGGCAGTGTGTGGTGGTGGCCCGCCGCCGGTGAACGGGTGCTGCTGCGCAGTCAGGGCGGTTTGGCCCTGCACGACAGCACTGTCCGCAACGAGTCGGCGGCCGTGGTGATCACCTACTCACCGATCGACGTGACCGAACCGACACAGGTGCTCGACCTCCTCGATCTGGCCACCACCTCGGCCCGTACGGTGGCCACGGTGGGCGACGCCACGTCGGCCGCCGTCGCCGCCGCGGCCAGCGCGGATGCCTTTGTCACCACCAACATCGATGCCGACTGCTCGACCATCACGATGTTCGACGACACGGGCGAACCAATGACCGGTCGGGTGCTTCCGACCGAATCGTGTGCCCCCGACGGATACGGGCCGCTGGCCATCGCCGACACCGGCGAGCGGATCGTGGTAGCCACCAACACAGACGACAACCGGTGGGGGCTTCTGGTCGCCGACGACGGCAACGACGAGCTGGTCGAGTACGCGCTCCCGGCGGTGGTCGAGGCGATCACGACGATTGATGTCATGGACCGCTACGTGGTGCTCAGCACTGGCACCGGCACCTATCTGGTGGACCTCGACGCCGACATGGTCGTCGACCTCGGAGTGGTGGCCGGCAGTGTCCAGGTGGTGGCCGACCCATGAACGCTGCTTCCCGGGCGGGCCGTTACGATGCATCCGTGCAGCGCCCCCACGACCACCCCCACCCCGATGCGGAGACCGCCGACACCGAGATCGACTCGGTCACCACCGCAGCCGCCGGCGAAATGGAACCGACCGCCCCTGCCCTCGCAGCCCTCGCGGCGGCAGACGCCGACGCGGAGAACGGCGCCACCGACGATGGCGAGGTCGAAATCGACCCGGTTGCCACCCCGGCCGACACCGGGATCGAACCGACCTCTCCCGCCACCGCAGCCCTCGCGGCGGCGGACGCCGACGCCGAGAACGGCGCCACCGACGATGCCGAGGTCGACCCCGTCGACATCGCGGCTTGGGAGGCCGATTTCGACCTGGTCGACGAGGCGTTGGCCAAACTCGATGGTGGCGACCTCGACGGTGCCGAGGAGATCGTGTCCCGGTTGACCGACCACGACCTGGTGATCGACCTCACCGAGACCGAGACCGCCGCCGACGCACCTCGGTCCGACTCCCACAGCTCCGAGGCACCCACTACCAGCGCAGGTTCGTTCGGCTGATGAACCGCCGGTTCCTGGCGGCGGCCGCCGCCGGGGCCGCCGCAGTGGTGATCGGAACGGTCATGGTGCGTCGGCACCGTCACCGAGTCGAACGAGGTACACGAATCGCCCGGCTGGGAGCCCGGAGGGCCGCCGGGTACGCCACCCATCGCGCTCGACGGCTGGCGGCAACCGAGGCCCGCCGCCAAGAGCTCGACGCCGACTTCCTCATCCGATCGGCCGACGACGTCGCCCGGGAGCTCGGCCAGATGAAGGGCGCCATGATGAAAGCGGGCCAGATGCTCTCGTTCATCATCGACGGACTTCCCGACGCAGCTCGGGAATCACTGGCGACGCTGCAACAAAACGCTCCCGCGATGGCACCGTCACTCGCCGCAGGGGTCATTCGCACCGAACTGGGGGGCGATCCCACCGAGGTCTTCCGGGAATGGTCGGACCTTCCGGTGGCGGCCGCCTCCATCGGGCAGGTGCACCGGGCGGTGCTGCCCGACGGTCGTGAGGTGGCGGTCAAGGTGCAGTATCCGGGTATCGGCGATGCCCTCGAGAGCGATCTGTCGAACGCACAACTGCTCTACAGCATGTTCTCGTCGGTCACCCTCAAGAGCCTCGACGTGGAGGCGCTGGTCGATGAGCTGCGGACACGCATGCTCGACGAGCTCGACTACCGCCTCGAGGCGTCATGCCAGACCGACTTCGCCGACAGGTACCAGGGTCATCCCTTCGTACACATTCCGCGGGTCATCGCCCCGTTCTCCACCGAGAGAGTGCTCACCACCGAGTGGGCCGAGGGCGACGACTGGGACGGTTTCTTGGCCCGAGCCACCGAAGACGAACGGCAACAAGCAGGCGAAGTGCTGTTCCGGTTCATCCAGGGAGCCATCTACCGCGCCGGGGTCTTCAACGGCGACGCCCATCCCGGCAACTATCGATTCGGCCCCGACAACCGGGTCACCTTTCTCGATTTCGGCCTGGTCAAACGCTGGGCGCCGGGTGAGCTCGAATCACTGCTCCCGCTCATCGACCCGCTCATCGACCGAGACCCGGAGACGTTGGTCGAACACATGGAGTCGGTCGGGTTCCTGACTCCGGACCACGGGCTCGATGCCGCCATGGTGTGGGAATACGTGAGTCGTCCCTACTTGCCGTATCTCGATGAGACCTTCACCTTCACGCCGGCGTTCACCACCGAGGTGCTGGCCTCGCTGCTCGATCTCAACGGGCCCTACAAGGACGTGATGAACAATCTCGACATGCCCGCTTCGTTCGTGGTGCTCGATCGGGTGGTGTGGGGCATGTCGGCCCTGCTCGGTCGACTGGAAGCCACCAATCGCTGGCGGGGGATCCTGGCCGAGTATCGCTTCGATGCCGACCCGGTCACCGAACTGGGACGTCGAGAAGCTGCGTGGCGAAGGACCGGCGGCTCCTGATCAGACCAGGCCGTGCAGTGACAACGCCATCAGGTAACCCTCGGCCTTGTCGCCTTGGGGAAATCGAGCCATCAAGGCATTGAAGCGAGGTCCATGATCGGCTTCGACGAGGTGGGTGAGCTCGTGCACCACCACGTAGTCGAGCACGAAGTCGGGCACGTCGGTCAGCCGATCGCTGATGCGGATGGTGCCGTGATCCATGGTGCACGAACCCCAACGGCGTTGCTGATTGCCGACCCAACGGATCTCGGTGGGTTCGGGCAGTTCGTAACGAGACGCCAGCCGCCGAGCCCGCTCGACGAGGTCGATCGGGGCTGCTCGACGTTGCCGCTCGAGCCGCGGTACGAGCGTCTGGAGGTGTCGGTCGACCTCGGCATCACTCATGGCCGCCGGCACCCGGATCTCGACGCGACCATCGCGGAGGCGGGCCTGCACGGTCTTCTTGCGGCGCGGGCTACGGATGATGTCGACCGGGTGATCGAAGGCGGCGCTGCTCACAGCTGCTCCGGGGCCTGGGAGGTGAGGTGATCGGGGTCGAGGAGCTCGACGCGAGGACCGAGGTGCCAATCGCCCCCGTCGAATTCGAGCCAACGACCACCCAGGTTGGGCATACGTTCGAACGGTTCACCATGGAGAGCCTCGACGTTGTAGATGACCCCGGCGTGGACCACCACCAACACGTCGGCCGGGCGACCGAAATGATCGGCCACCCCGGCCAATCCGATCAGCACGCGCTCGCGTAGCTGCTGGTCACCTTCATACCCGGGAGGTCGACGACCGCTGTCGAGATACCCGGGCCACTCGGCCTCGATCTCGGTGCGGGTGAGGCCACTCCACTCACCCGCATCGCGCTCGATCAGCAGCTCGGAACTGATCACCGGCCCCACCCCCACCAGCTCGGCGATGATCTCGGCGGTGTGGCGAGCCCGTTCGAGGGCGCTGGCGACGATGCCGTCGACCGCTCCCACCGAGCGAGCCGCCAGTGCGGCCTGTTCGAGGCCGAGGTCGCTCAGCGGCGGATCGGCCTGGCCCTGCCAACGTCCCGTGGCGTTCCATTCGCTCTGGGCGTGGCGGGTGAGGAGAACTCGGAGCATCGGGGAAAACCTAGTGGGCCGCTCGGACACTGCCGGGGTGGGTGAGAGGCCGAGCGGACAAGACGCCGCGTATTCGTTGGCCGCTGATGGTGCCCGCTCGGCCGTGGCCCGAGCGGCCGTGAGCGCAGCGAACAAGAGCGGAGTGATCCTGGTGCATGACCCGAAGCCGTCCACCTATCCGCGCAAGTCCTAGGCATCGAGGGCGGGGGCCGCCGAGCGATGCGATCGAGAGCCGGCGGGCCCATGCGGCAGGGCTAACGTCGAATCTCGTGACCCCGACCGGTGCCCGTCTGATCGCCATCGGCGCGGTGGTGGGCGCCACCCTGCGGTGGGGGCTGTTGACCTCGCTCCCCGACCCCGATCCCTTCCCGTGGGCCACACTCGTGGTCAACCTGGTGGGCTGCGCCCTGTTGGGCTGGTTCTCCACCCGGCCCCTCCACGACATCGACCGACAACGAGCGGTCAGCGTGGGGTTCTGTGGCGGGTTGACCACGTTCTCCACGTTCAGCGTCGAGCTGGCGCTGCTGCGGACCGATCACCCCGGCGCCATGTGGCTGTACCTGCTGGCTTCGGTGGTCGGGGGCGTGCTGGTGTTCGTGGCCGGCCGAACGGCGTCGATCAACCCATGATCACCGCCGCCGCCTTCGTCCTGCTGGCCGCAGCGGGAGCACTCACCCGCTGGTTGGGTCGTTCGTTCGTCACCGGACGGGTCGGACAAGCCGTCGCCACACTCGTGGTCAACCTCAGTGGTGCCTTCGCCCTCGGATTCGTGGTCGTGCGCGCGTCGGACCCCGTCATCACGGCCATCGGCATCGGTGGATTGGGCACCTACACCACGTTCTCCACGCTGGTCGGCGACGTCGTGGCCTTGACGGCCGACGGCCGGCGCTGGGCCGCCACCGGCTACCTGGTGGCATCGGTGGCGGGCGGCGTGGCACTGGCCGACCTGGGGTTGCGACTGGGGGGATGACGGCTGGCTCAGCCGCAACTGATCGGTCCGGACGAACGTCCCGATCGCCGGCGCCGAGGAGAGCAGACGGGCGAACACCGGTACCCTGGGCCGGTGGCCTCTCCACGCGGCTTCGCCGTCCTCTTGTTGGCTGTGGCCGGTGCCCTCACCGGGCATTGGCTGGGGACCACGTTCGCCGCGCCGGCCGAACTGGTCGACCACAGCTACCTGGGGGCCACCGGAGCGCTGTTCACCCCGTTCGTGATCGCAGCCTTCGTATGGTTGGCGGTCAAGGGCGCCCGCACGACCGGTGGGGCCGATCTCGACATCCGGGTGCTGCTGGTTCTCCAGCTGGCGGTGTTCACCGGCCAGGAGACCATCGAGCTGCTCAGCGCCGGTCTGCCCGTCACTCAGCTGCTCACCGAGCCGGCAATTCTCATCGGGTTTGTGGTCCAGGTCCCGTTGGCCCTGCTCATTCGTGGGCTCGTTCGGGCCGCCCGCACCATCGTTGCCGCCCTGGCCGACCGCCCGGGACCGATCGACGACCTCACCCGCACGCTGGCACCCAGCACCCTCTGGATGCCCGACCCGATTC
>JBPCTQ010000336.1:0-8391 GCA_051011595.1 Acidimicrobiales bacterium | reverse complement strand
GCGCGGTGAGGGCATCTTCTTCGGCGGCCAGGTCGTCGGCCTCGCTGACGAACTCGGCGATCCGGGCATCGAGCGCGACCTGCAGTCGTTCTTGTTCTTCGAGCGCAGTGGCCAGGTCGGTCAGCCGGGCCTCCCGTTCGGCTTCGAGCTCGGCCAGGGCCACCTTGGTGGCCTCTTCCTCGGCAACCAGGCTCTCGAGGTCGGACTCGATGGCCCGCAACGTGTCGACGGCGTCGACTTCGGTGTCGGTGACGTTGTCGAACAACTCGCGTTGACGGGTGGCGGCGTTGAGGTCGGGCACCGACCAGTAGGAGTCGACCTCACCGCTGCCCGAGCCGACGTATTCGCTCACGGCCAGATCGCGGATGCGGTCGAGCACGCCGACGCGGTCGGCTTCGGTGGTGTCGATCTCCTCGTTGAGCTCGGCCTGGCGCTCCTCGGTGGCGGTGATGGCCGCCCGGGTTGCGTCGACCTTGGCCTGTTGGGCATCCACATCGGCGGTCAGCGCGAGCACGGCTGCTTCGAGCTCGGCGTCTTCGGCCAGGAGCGGATCGAGATCGGCAGCCACGGCGGCGGCCTCGGCCCGAACGCGGTCGCGTTCGGCGCGGGTGTCCTCGCTGTCACCCAATACCGGAGAACCGGCCGTCAGCAGGGCGAGAACGAGTGCGCCGGCAAGAAGACGGGGGGGTCGCACGCGGGTGACCGTAACACAATCGCAACAGTTACCCGAGGCGGGTCCACGGAAACCTCAGGGGGTGGCGAGCGACCGATACGGCCGCGTCACCCCCACCGCGCCGGCCACCAGCACCGCACCGACGGCCGCGACCAGGAACGTGTCGCCGGTGCCCAGTTGGTCGATACCCACCCCGGCCAGCAACGGTCCCGCCACTTGTCCGGTGCGGGCACATCCGGTCCAGATGGCGACGATGGCCCCGCGCAGTGTCGGCTCGGACTGCCCGGCGGCCAGATCCTGCAGGGTGGGGATGCTGATGCCTTCCCCCACGCCGTAGACGGCAACACCCACCACCAACACCACCAGCGATCCCGTGACACCGATGAGCAGGAACGCCACCCCGAACAGGGCGACACCCGCCGGGACGAGGGTCGACGCGCCCACATGGCGGCGGAGTCGACCGAGCGACAACGCCGCCAACGTGGAGACAACCGCCGGCACGGCATAGACCAGTCCCCGCTCAGACGGTCCCAGACCGAACTCGTTCTCCAGGTGGATCGCCATGGTGGCCAGGAACACACCGAAGATCAGCACGAAGGTGACGAAGGCCAACACCATCGACCAACCGATGACCGGTCGACGGCTCTCCACCAGCGCGGCGCGGAATTGGTCGCGGTACGGCGCCTCGACCCGTGGTGCGGTGTCGACCAGATAACGCCAGGCGAAGCCGGCCACCACCAGCGTGGCCGCATAGGGAAGGAAGGCCACCCGCCAATCCCACTGCTCGGCCAACAACCCACCGAGGGTGGGGTACACGGCCAACGACGCCGTGAGCACCGCCGAGTTCACCCCGATGAGCCGAGCCCGCTCCTCGCCGTCGTAGTTGTCGGCGATCAACACGATGGCCAGGTTGATGAGGCCGGCCGAGCCCAGACCCTGGAGGAACCGGGCCGCCAACAACAGCTCGAACGTGGGAGCCAGCCCGCCCAGCAGACTGAACACCCCGTAGATGACCAGACACGGCAACAGCACCCGGCGGCGACCATGGCGATCGGCGAGGAAGCCGATCAGCGGCGCAACCACGATGCCGGCCAACGATGCCGAGGCCACCAACACACCCACCTGACCGTCGGAGAGGTCGAAATGGTCGATGATGTCCGGGGTGATCGCCGTGATCAGCGAGTTCGACATCAACGCGGTGGCGGTCACCGCGAAGATCAGCATCAGCGGTGGGTGGGCGCGTTCGGTCACGGTGCGATGGCGGCGCCCACCATCAAAATGAGCGAGCCCGGATGACGGTGGCGAGAGATCCGCACTTCCCCGATCGGACCCAACTTCACCGACACCCGAGCTCGAGGTGACAGTACCGCGAATGATCTCGAAAGACAATGAGAAGTGCCGACAGATACCGCCGCTCCGGCCGGGTCATGATCGGTCCTCCAGGGCGGCCAGCCGGGTGGCGAAACCGACCCGCAGGAGAGCTCGAAACGACTGCTCGATGGCGGCGTACACCGACCCCAACACGTGGTCGAGGGCATCGTCGTCGATGTGGGCGATGGCCAGCTGTCCGGTGAGGAAGACCGCATCTTCGGCACCGATGCAGAACGACGGCCCGAACAGGCCGTGATTGCGACGGAGCAACTGTTCGTAGAAGGCGGCGTGGTTCTCATCGGGGGCGGCGAGGACATGGGTCTCGTAGGCGAGGGTTCGCTGGTCGAGGGTGAACCACAACGTCCAGACATCTTTGTCGTCGCCCCGAACCCGCACGTACCAGCGGCGGTCCGGCTCATCGACATCGGGCCCGGCGGCTTCCACCACCGGGTTCTCGGCCACGGTCGTCTGGAGCCAGGTGACCACAACCGTCCGAGCCGCATCACGGTCTGCCGGCGAGGGTGGACGATCCATCCAGTCAGCCGGCCAGGCAGGCCACAGGGGTGCGCACACTGAGGTCGTCGTAGAGCCGCCGTAGGCGTGCCGCCGTGGTCGACCAGGTGTAGCGGCGAGCCATCTCGGCTCCCGATGCACCCAGTCCGGCCGCATGGATGGGGTCGTCGAGGATGCGAGACAACGAGGCCGCGTAGGCGGCCGGATCGCGGTCGTCGATGAGGTAGCCCGTGACGCCGTCGTCGACCAGAGTGCGCAGTCCGCCGACGTCGGCGGCAACGACCGGCAGACCACAAGCGGCCGCCTCCAGCGCCACCAGACCGAAGGACTCCGACGTGCTGGGCACGAGCAGGGCATCGGCGGCCCGGTAGTAGGTCGACAACAGCCGGTGGGGCTGCGGCTCGACGAATTGCACCCGTTGTTCCAGATCGAGCTGGGAGATGAGGGTTCGAACCCGAGCGACCTCGGCCTGGCCCGCTGAGCCGGACGCACCCCCCACCACCAACAGGTTGACGTTGTCGCGATCGAGCGCCGACAGCGCCCGGACGGCAACATCGAGCCCCTTGAGGGGCTGGATGCGGCCGACGAACAACAACAACGGGCCGGGGGCGAGTCCCAACGCGGCCCGGGCGCCGGCCTGATCGCCGGGTGAGAAGAACGCATGCTCGACGCCGGGGGGAACCACCTCGATGCGATCGGCAGCGGCGCCGTAGAGCCGGATCAGTTGGGCTTCTTCGGCCGGCGAGTTGGCCAGGATGGCGTCGGAACAACCGATGACATCGATCTCGGCGTCGATACGACGCTGCGGCTCGGCCTCACCGGTCTCGGCCTTGGCTCGGGCCAGGGTGTGAAAGGTGGAGACCAGGGGCAGGTCGAGCTCGTGTTTGATGCGATGGCCGGCCACCCCGGAGAGCCAGTAGTTGGCGTGGATGGCATCGACCGGTGACCCGGCCAGATCGTCGAGGACCCATTTGGTGTACTGATCGAGGATCGACGGGAGTTCGTCTTTGGCCAGATCGGTCGGACCGGCCGGGACCTGCACCACCCGAAATCCCGGCTCGACCTCGACCAGATCGTCGACCTCGTCGTGAGCCCGACGTACATAGACCGTGCTGTCGACACCGGCCTGGGCCAGCGACGACACCAACTCGCGTACATAGACGTTCATACCGCCGGCGTCGCCTTCGCCGGGTTGGCTCAGCGGTGAGGTGTGGAGGGAAAGAACGGCTAGTCGACGCACAGTGGGTCCAACATCGGTGACAAGCCCGCCATTCCAGCCGAAACGGGCCAGATCGCGCCACTGGGGCCGTGACCTCGTTCGTATCGACCCGCCGTGGGTCGGGCGACGTCACCAACAGGGTGACGGCAACTGCGGCCCCGGATCAGCCCAACAACGAATCGACCGACGCCTCGCCGGTTGTGTAACGACGGGTGATCTCGGCCTGGAGGTGGTCGATGAGGCCGTGGAGGGTACGGCGGGACTCACTGATGGTTTGCTCGAAGCGCTGCAGCTCGTCGAGCAGGGTTCGCAGGCTCGCTTCGTCGCGGTCCGACAAGGTGCCCAGCGCCGAGGCCGGCAGGATCTCGTTGAGCAGCTCCTCGAGCTCCTCGCCCGACTGGTTTCCGTCCATCGACTGTGGTGGCCGGGCCACGTTGGTACCGGCGTTGACCGAGCCGTCCGCCAACAGCTCGGGAAGCCGGGTCACCAGATCACTCACCGTTCCGGCGCCATCGCCCTCGCGCCGGCGAGCCATCTCACCGCCCACGATGTCGATGCGTCCCTGCACCAACCGGCGGACGTAGGACAACCCGTTCTCGAGGCCCTGGCAATCGGCCCGCATGGCCCGCACCTCGTCCATGCTGCGCTCGTCGAGGGCAGCCAGGTAGCCGGGAGCGGTCACCCGTTCGAGGTCAGTGATCATGCGCGGTCCTGTCGGTTGTGTCGTTCGGACATCCTACGGTCACGAGTGACCGGGAGGTGAAGCTCCTGTCGGCCTCCACGGCCCAGAATCCAGGTCCGGAGCAGAATCTCAGCCCCCGGACACCGGGGGCAACAGCGCCACCTCCGAACCGGCACTGACCGGTTCGGACCACTCGGCCGGCTCCCCGTCGAGCCAGACGCGACACTGTTGCACCTGCTCGGCGAAGGCGGGCCCGTATTCGGTGATCGCGGCCTCGATGACCGCCCCGACCGTGGCCGCGTCGAACTGGGCCCGGCCGGTGCCGGCCGCGACCCGGACCGATGCAAAGAGGCGGAGAGTGGCCACGAACCGATTGTACGAGCCGAGGCATCGGGTGGACGGTGTGGACCCCGGCGCGCTTCACTGCGTTCATGTGCACCACGCGGATGGCCCGACCGTGGAACCGGCCGTGAACGACGACCTGTCCCGGCGGCGAACCGACTACGAGACGGCCGGCCTCGATGTGGCCGAGGTCGATCCGAACCCGGTGTCGCAGTTCGGGCGATGGCTCGACGAGGCGTGGGCGGCCGAGTTGGCGGAACCTCACGCCATGGTCGTGTCCACCAACGATGACGACGGCGCTCCCGACGCCCGGGTGGTGCTGCTGCGAGATTTCGATGCCGACGGGTTCGTCTTCTACACCAACTACGACAGCACCAAGGGCCGCCAACTGGCCGGCGACGACCGAGCCGCCGCCACCTTCGCCTGGTTGCCTCTCCATCGGCAGGTCCGCCTGCGGGGTGCGGTGACCCGGGTGTCCGCGGCCGAATCGGATCGTTACTTCGCCACCCGTCCCCGGGGCAGCCAGCTGGGAGCCTGGGCCTCCGCGCAGTCCGAAGTCCTCACCGGCCGAGCCGCCCTCGAGCAGCAGTGGGACGAAGCCGACCGCCGTTTCACCGACGACGTGCCCCGGCCACCGCACTGGGGTGGCTATCGCCTGGCGCCCCACACATTCGAGTTCTGGCAGGGCCGTCCCAGCCGGCTCCACGATCGGGTCCGGTACCGGCTGATCGGTCACCACTGGCAGCTCGATCGACTGGCTCCCTGACCGGGCTGACGCCGTCGATGAGGCCGAGGTCAGGGCGGGATGGATACTCTTGAGCGACCGGCAGTCGTCGGCCGGTCAGCGTTCAGGAGCCGCCCCCCGAGCGGCCGGGGAGGTGGCGACGTGAATCGAGATGGCGTTGCGTGGCCGCTGGCCGCCGTGCTCGCCATCATCGTCGTCGCCTCGGCGTGTGCCGACTCCAACAGCTCAGGCAAGGGTGCGGCCGTCACGGTCACCTCGCCCACCGGGTCGGCGACGACCGACGAGCTCGCCTTCGGGTGCCGGTTGGAGGAGGGCGTGGATGAATACGGCTTTCGTGTGGTCGACGAGCTCTGCGAGGACGAGACCACGACGCCCGAACCGGGGCCCACCGACCGGGCGGCCGATGTTGGTGCCTACCTCTCGTCGGTGTCGGCCGACGTGCTCGCCGCCGGGCTGCGGGACCGCGTGGTGATGCAGAGCGGCTGCGCCTCGTCCACCCCGCCGGACGGCGACCCACCGGTCGATCGGAACGAGATCCGGATCGCCATCGAGACCCTTCCCACCGCCGAGCTCGAGGAACAGCTCGTGTCGATCCTGGTCATGATGGGTGAGTCCGACCAGGCGTGTGACGATCCCACCGAGTGGTCGTTCCGGTCCTTCCTCATCGCCTCCGCCCTCGACGAGTTCCAGCTCGCCATGAGTGGCCTCGACCCCCTGTCGGTGATGGCCGGCGTGGCCTATCCCGAAGGTGACCCGGACCGAGTGGCCCAGGCGACGGCCTCGATCCTGGCCGGCGTCAACGACCAGGTCTTCCACGTGTTGACCGCCCGCCGCAGCGGCATCGATTCTTCCGAACTGTGGTTCAGTGCCGCCCACCTGGGTCATCTACGCGGGGTGCGGGCCCTGGCCGCTTTCGTCGGAGCCCCCGAAGTGGTGACCATCGGGAGCTCGGTGGTGGCCCTCGACATCGATCCGGGACAACTCCAGGACGAGATCGGTCAGACCACGGTCAACACCGGTCTGGTGGGAGCCAGCCTGGAGGAGCAGATCGTCTGGGCCACCGGCGACCTCCGCGACGCCGCCACCCCCGACACGGTGATCTGGGGCGTCACCTCCCGACCGTTCAACTACTGCCCGGCCGACACCCTCGAAGACGCCGAACGGATCCAGGCGCGCGCCGACGCGGCCTTCTCCGGGGTGGCTTCGGTCGGGTCGGCGGCGAAGGGCGACCGTCTCCTCGGGCCCGCAGTGGCACCCACCTATCCGGCCAACCGATTCACCCTCGCCTTCGACGCCCTCTACCCCACCTGGGAACAAGGCACCTACGTGACCCGCGACTCCTTCAACCAGGACGCCGCCGACGCCCAGCGCGGTGGCTTCTCGGCCGACCCCACGGGCCCGTGCGAGGAAGAGCATGGTGCCTTCGAACGGGCTGTGGCTGAGCTGATCGAGGCCGGTACGAATGTGATCGTGGTCGCCATGCCGGTGCCCGACACCTTCCGCTCACTCCGATCCGACGCGGCCGAGCTGGACCGCCAAGCGCTCGACCGGCTGGCCACCGAGGCCGACGCCGCCGGCGCCGCGTGGCTCGACCTCTCCCGCGCGGCACCCGACGAGGACTTCATCGACCTCGTCCATCTGGGGGCCAGTGGTCGAACCAGCTTCACCACGCTTCTGGCCGCGGCCGTCGCTCCCCTGCTCTGACGCCGGCCAGGACGCTCCGGCCCGGTGGCGAGTGCCCACCAACCGAGAGTCAGGGACTCCAGGTGGTGAGCGCGTCGCTCAGGCCATCGACCAAACGGCTCAGCTGGGGTGCCCGACCGACGCCGGGCGTGTCCGACCAGCCTCGCCCGGCCCAGTGCCAGCGAACCGACGGCGGCAATTCGATCTGCACCCCGGTGTTGGTGGGCAGGTTCACGGGATTGTCCGGGTGCATGCCACGAAGCGCACGAGGAATGCGATCGAGATCGGTCACGAAGTCGTAGTCGATCAGCCGGGGACCAACCGACGTCGCCACGTGGTGGGCGAGCTCGCGGTTCTGGCCGCCGAGGAGCACCGAATACCGCAGGTGCCGACGGCCGTACCCATGGATCGACACCACCGTGTCGACGCGGCCGAGAAACGACTGGAGGGCCGGGGACACGGCCGGGTCGAAGGCGGTGGACGGTGGATGGTCGGCCAGGCTGGCGTCGGCCGGGAACAACACGCCGTAGTACGACCCGCCGGTGGCATCGGCCACGGCCCGGGCCACCACATCGGTCGTCCGCTCCAGCCCACCACCGTGGATTGCCATCACGCCCACCGACGATCGGAGCTCGACCTCCTCAGTCACATCAGGACGGGCCAGCACCTCGGCGAGCATGTCGGGAACCTACTCGGCCGACACCCGATCCTTGGTCTCGTCGTCGACGGCGCGGCTGCGGCGATACATCTGGGTGCTCACCACCACCACGGCGATGGAGCCGACCAGGAAGAGCCCGATGCGGCCCGGGCCCACATCGGAGATCCAGTTGCTGATGTCGGTCTGGAAGTCGGTGAACCACTTCTGCAACCGGTTCTCGGGGGTGTTGATGGGATCACGGAGGACCCGCACCTCCCACCAGCCGTACAGGGCCAGGTAGATGCCGGCCAGTACCAACAAGGCGCCCGACACCCGGTTGACGTACGGCAACACCCGCCGCATGTTGCGGGCAATGCCGCCCCGGGCCACGGCCAGGCCGATGGTGAGGAAGACGATGACCGACCCCATGCCGACGGCATAGGCCAGGTAGGTGAGCAGTCCGCCCACCACCCCTTCGCGGGTGAACGACCCCACCACCTGGATCAAGAACAGCGGTGCGGTACAA
>JBPCTQ010000335.1:0-29300 GCA_051011595.1 Acidimicrobiales bacterium | reverse complement strand
CCCCCCCCCCCCCCCCCCCCCCCCCCCCCCCCCCCCCCCCCCCCCCCCCCCCCCTCTCTCCAGTCCCCAACCCACCCCCCCCCCCTTCCCCCCCACTACCAGAACCGAGAAGTGTGGGTCGTTGGGTGTTGGGGGGTGGCGGGCGGTAGGTTCCGGCCATGGCTGACCTGCATCCCGAATCCACCACCGACGACGTCTTGGGCGACACCCGACTCGATGGCCGGCGAGCCATCGTCACCGGCGCGTCCAGCGGCCTCGGTGAAGAGACCGCTCGAGCGCTCGCCGCCCGCGGTGCGTTGGTCACCATGGCCGCCCGCAACGCCGACAAGAACGCGGCCGCAGCCGAGCGCATTCGGGCATCTGACCCCGACGCCTCCCTGCAACTCCTGGACCTCGACCTGGCCGACCTGGCCAGCGTGCGTCGTTTCGCCGACCAGTACCGGTCGGGCGCCGATGCCGTCGACATGTTGATCAACAACGCCGGAGTCATGGTCTGCCCGTTCGGTCACACCGCCGATGGGTTCGAGATGCAGTTCGGTACCAATCACCTGGGTCACTTCCTGCTCACCGCGCTGTTGGCCGATGCCGTCGCCGCCGGTGATCAGCCCCGTGTGGTCACTGTCTCGAGCGCGGCCCACCTGATCTCCGACGTCGACCTCGACGACCCCGGCTTCGAGACCACCGACTACGACGCCTGGATCAGCTACGGCCGCTCCAAGTCGGCCAACGCCCTGTTCGCCTTCGAGTTGGCCGGGCGCATGGCTGACCGTGGTGTGTTGTCGTACTCGGTCCACCCGGGCATGGTCGCCACAGAGTTGGCCCGGCACATGACCGAAGAGCTCATGGGTCAGATGATCTCTCGCATCAGCGAGCGGACGGCCGACGCCAAAGAGCAGGGCGATGGCGACAGTGCCACCGCCAGCATGCCCGCCATGCGAACCCCCGCCGTTGGCGCGGCCACGCAGGTGTGGGCGGCCACATCCTCCGACCTGGCCGACGCCAGTGGCCGCTACCTGCTCGATTGCCACGTCGGGTCGGCGCCCGACGCCGCTCCGCACATCAGTGACACCGACACGGCGGCCCGCCTGTGGTCGTTGTCGGAGGAACTGGTCGGTCAGTCGTTCGCCTGATCGGCTCCCACTTGGGCCGGCCGCTCGAGGTCGGCTCCCCACGCCGACCACGACCCCACGAACAACCGGCCATCGGGTAAACCGGCCCGCCGGAGACCCAACAGGTCGGTGCATGCCGTGACGCCGCTGCCGCAGTAGGCGACGACGGGATGGTCGTGGGCGCCGAGTGCCCCGTAGTGGTCAGTGAGGGCTGCGCCGGATCGAAAGCGACCATCGGTGAGGTTGTCGGTGGCCGGGGCGCTGCGGGCACCGGGCACATGGCCGGGCCGTGGATCGACCGGTGCGCCGTTGGCATAGCGGTCGGCACTGCGGGCGTCGATGATCACCGTGGCGTCGTGGCGAGCCGCCTCCACCTCGTCGGCCGTGGCCACCCGCTCGGCCGGCCACGGTCGCGGTGTGAACGATCGCGCCGCCACGTCGGGCGACCCCGACTCGAGGGGGCCGGTCCATGCGTCGATGCCGCCGTCGAGCACCAGTGCCTGCTGCCCCAGTACATCGAGCATCCACCACAGCCGGGCGGCGATCACCCCGTCGGCGTCGTCGTAGGCGACCACCCGGGTGGTGTCGCCGATACCGAGGGCCGACATGTTCGCCGCAAACCGCTCGGGTGACGGCAGCGGATGGCGGCCCCCAGACGTCGAAGGCGGATCGGCGAGGTCGACGTCGAGGTCGACGAAGACCGCGCCGGGTATGTGGCCGCCGTCGTAGGCAGTTCGTCCCGACCGGCCGTCGAGGTACCAGCGCAGGTCGGCCACCACCAGGTCCGGGTCTCCGAGGTGGTCGGCCAACCATTCACCTGTCGCCACCGGGTCTCGCCGCGTGTTGTCCACCCGGGCATTGTCGGGGGCCATCTGTCGGCGCGCCACTCCGAGGGCTACCGTCGACCGCCATGAAGAGTTCGAGCACGATTCGGTCCGGCGCACTCGCGGCGTTCGTTGTCATGGCGATGGTGGTTGCCGCCTGCAGCAGCGACAGCAGCGACGACGTGGCGGGGTCGGATTCGACCACCTCGGTGACCGCCAGTGACACCACCAACACGCCGCCGACCACGGTGGCCGATTCGACCGCAGCGCCGGACACCACCACCACGGCGCCCGCCGTCGAAGGCCCCGACGACACCGCCGGCGTCACCGTCGACGTGGTCGGTCCCGGAGATGGTGATTTCTCCAACCGGGCGCTCCAGGACCTCGGCGCAGCCGGCTACACCGAGCGCGAGTACTTCATCAGCGGCACGGCGCGCTCCTATGTGGGCGAGGATCTCGGACCCGACGGCATGTGGGCCGTCGAACCCGACGGCGAGGCGGAGTACACCACCCGCATCATCGTGCGTCAGCCGGCCGCCGCCGAGGACTTCAGCGGGGTCGTCATGGTCGAGTGGCTCAACGTGTCGGCCGGCGCCGACGGCGATCCCGACTGGGGGTACCTCCACGTCGAGCTCCTTCGTGAAGGCCATGCCTACGTCGGCGTGTCGGCCCAGAGCACCGGTGTCGACACGTTGATCGATCGGGAAGACGGACGTTATGCGGAGCTCGTGCATCCCGGCGACGAGTTCTCCTACGACATGTTCACCCAGGCCGCCATGGTGGCGCGCGGTGCAGGGACGGCCGAGGTGTGGGACGGGATCGAACCGGCCCAGGTCATCGCCGCCGGGGAGTCGCAGTCCGCCTTCCGCATGACCACCTACGCCAACGCGGTGCAGCCACGCATTCCCGGCGTGTTCGACGGTCTCTTCATCCACAGCAGGGGAGCCAATCCGGCG
The DNA here is from genome assembly GCA_051011595.1 of Acidimicrobiales bacterium. GTDB lineage: Bacteria > Actinomycetota > Acidimicrobiia > Acidimicrobiales > SHLQ01 > JAOUEE01. The sequence continues at coordinate 26,411 of JBPCTQ010000335.1, read as the reverse complement.
CCGTTGGGAAGCGACGGTTCGATGATGGCCGATGCCGGAGGGGCCACCATTCGTACCGATCTGGCCGTGCCGGTGTTCACCTTCCAGACCGAGACCGATGTGAGTCCCCGCTTGGCATCAGCGGCGGCCCGACAGCCCGACACCGATCGATTGCGGCTGTGGGAGGTCCCGGGAACCGCCCACGCCGACGCCTACCTGCTGGAGCGGGTGTATGGCTTGACGCCCGAGTCCGACTTCGGTTCGTTGCTCAACTGTGACGCCCCGGTGAATGCCGGCCCCCACTTCGAGGTCATCTCGGCCGCCTTCCACCACCTGGTGGCCTGGGTGGAGGACGGCACCCTGCCTCCCGAAGCTCCGCTCATCGACACCACCGACGACGATCCGGCCGAGGTGGTCCGCGACGCCGACGGCATCGGTACGGGTGGTATCCGCACTCCGGCCGTCGATGTGCCCGTCGCGGTGCTCTCCGGTGAAGGCCAGACCGGAGGCGGGTTCTGTGGGTTGTTCGGCACCACGTTCCCGTTCGACCAGGCCGAACTGGTTGATCGGTACGGCACCCCCGACGACTATGTTGCGGCCGTCACCGAATCGGCCGCAGCCGCGGCTGCGTCGGGGTACCTGCTCGAGACCGAAGTGGCATCGATCATCGAAACCGCCGAGACAGTGGAGTTCTGACATGTCCAAACCGTTCCGTTTCGGCTGTCAGGAGTTCGCGCCCGAGTCGGCGTCGCAGTGGCGTGACGCCGCCCGCCGGGCCGAAGACCTGGGGTACGGCACCTTCAGCCTCGCCGATCACTACATCGGACCCGGGTCGGCGCTCGACGAAGCCGCTCACCCCGTCCAGACGGTGGCCGCCATCCCGGCCATGATGGCGGCGGCCGATGCCACCTCGACGATCAAGATCGGGTGCCGGGTGTTGTGTGTCGACTACCACCATCCGGTGGTGTTGGCCAAGGAGTTGGCCACCATCGACCTGTTGTCGGACGGACGCCTGGAGGCCGGATTCGGGGCCGGGTGGATCACCAGCGAGTACGGGGCCATGGGCATCGACATGGATCGTCCCGGCATCCGCATCGAGCGGTTGGAGGAGGTGGTGGGGCTGGCTCGGGCGTTCTTCGCCGGTGCCGACCTCGACATCGACGGAACCCACGTCACGGCCAAGGGGTTCACCGCCGTGCCCGCGGCCGTGCAGGAGGGTGGCCCGCGCGTCATGATCGGCGGCGGTTCGCCACGGGTGTTGGGTCTGGCCGGACGGGTCGCCGACATCGTGTCGGTCAACTTCGACAACTCGGCCGGCAAGATCGGGGGCAAGGGCCTGGCCAGCGGCACCGCCGAAGGAACCGCGGCCAAGATCGAATGGATCCGGGAGGGCGCCGGCGATCGGTTCGCCGACCTCGAGCTGGAGATCGCCGCCTACTTCACCACCGTGACCGACCAGACCCAGGCCACCCTGGAGATGATGGCGCCGGCCTTCGGTTTCGAACCGGCCCAGATGGCGGCTCATCCCCATTCCCTCATCGGGTCGGTCGACGAGATCTGCGAGACCCTGCAGGCCCGGCGCGAGCAGTACGGGATCAGCTACGTGACCGTGACCGGCGACCAGACCGAAGCCTTCGCCCCCGTGGTCGCTCGCCTCGCCGGCACCTGAATCCGGCGGAGGTGGTGTCGGGCTGCCGGGTGATCAGTCGGGCAGAGTGAAGAAGTCGGCCCGGGCGGGCATGGTGTCGTCGTAGACCGGTTCGGACGCGTCGACGCGATACTTGTTGAAGTCGGCGCCGGCCAGGCCGAAACCGCCGAGGTGTTTCTGCATACCGAAGTAGTTGTCGTGGGTGAAGTGGGCGGCCAGCGAGGCTTCGTCGGCCCAGAGCTCCCACACCACCATCCGGGTGTCGATCACCGGATCGGGTGCGAAGTAGTACGCCAGGCACCCGGCTTCGTCGTTGCGGGTGGCTTGCTGGAATCGACCGCTGGTGGCCACCGCTTCGTCGCGCCCCGCCGCGGTGGTGAAGTCGGCGGTGCCGGCCACGACGATCATCAGCCAGCCACCGTGATGCTCAGCGTCTGGCCTTGGGCGGCGTGGCTGTTCGGCCCGACCTGGATGTTGCAGAAGAGCACGTAGTTGCCGGGCTCGAGGTCGAGGGTGAGGCTGGTGGTCTGGCCCAGGTCGACCAGGTCACTGCGGCCCAGGAAGTCGGCGGCGAGGGTGTCCTCGTCGACCGCACCGTTGTCGAGGATCGGGAGGGTGTCGTAACTGTCGCCTCGGGCCACCGCCAGCTCGTGGGTGAACGAACCACCGTTGGCGATGTCGAACTGCACCGATCCGGCGGCGATGATCTCGGGGGCCTCGACCAGCCACTCCGACAGGTTGACCCCGATAGGGGAGATGGCCGGCTGTCCGCCGGTGTCGGGCGGCGACGTCACCGTGGGTGGGGCCACCGTCTCGTTGGTGACCGGCGGCAACGTGAGCGACGGTGCCGTGGTTTCGGGCGCAACGGTGGTTTCGGGAGCAGCGGTGGTTTCGGGCGCGACCGTGCTGTCGGGGGCGGCGGTGGTGGAGCCGTCGGTAGCGGTGGCTCCGTCGTCGTCGGAGCTGCTTCCGCAACCCACCAACAGGAGGGACAGGGCGATCAGGAGTGCAATGGTCGTACGCATGGCGCCAAAGGGTAGTGGTGATGGTGTCTCGATCGGCACCGGAGGGTTCAGTCGCCGAAGAGGGCGGCAACGTCGGCGTCGTCGGTGGCGACCAGACGATCGACCCATCGATGGAACCCTTGCCCACCACCTTCGTTTCGTCCGAAGAGCACGTGGTCGAGGGCGCCGGTGGCCAGTCCCCGTTGCACGGCGAGGCCGGTGGCGTAGTCCTCGTCGCGGACTACATGTTCGAGGAATGCCATCTGGCCGACGGCGGCCTCACGGGTTTCGTCGGTGGGCTCGTGGGCCAGGGCGAAGATCTGGGTGGTGACCGATTCACCCACCGATGTTCCCGGGAAGAGCTGGCTGAGCATGAACATGGTGTCGCCCCCGGCGTCGAAACGAGCGATCGACACGTGTGGGAACAGGGTGAGGATGCCATTCACCAGTGTGTGGTCGGGCCACTCCGAGGCGTCGCGGTCGAGGTACTTCTCGAAGCGTGGGTCGGGGGCCGAGACCTGGAGATGGGCGCCCCATGAGTCATAACTGGCCTTGTTGGGGAAGTTGGGCCCGAACGTGTCCTTGTGCAGGATCGGCAGGTGGTAGAAGTCCATGTAGCCGTCGTAGGCCACCTTCCAGTTGGGTCCGGCCACCACGGTGTGGCCCACCACATGGGCATCGTCGAGGTGGAGGTGGCCGATCACCTCGTCGAACCCGGCCAGGTACGGGGCGAAGTCGACCGGGGGTTCAGGGGTGAGCGTGGCCCAGATGATGCCGGCTCGTTCGAAGGTGGGCAGACGGACCAGGCCATGACACTCGGTGGCGAACTCGCCGAACTGCTCGCGGTCGAGCACACCTACCAGCGCACCCTCGCGGTCGTAGGACCAGGCGTGGTACGGACAGGTGAAACGTCGGCCGGTGCCGGCGCCGTCGGGCACAACCGGGGCGCCGCGATGCCGGCAGCTGTTGACGAAGGCCTGGACTCGCCCCTCGTCGTTGCGGATCAACAACACCGGCACGTCGACGGCGTGGAGCGCCTTGTACGAGCCGGGTTCGGGGAGCTCGTTGCTCAGCCCCATGAGCAGCGGGAGACGTTTGAACACCCGCTCGACCTCGGCCTCGAAACGCTGGTGGTCGACGTAGTTGGCGGCCGGCACCGTGGCGACGGCGTCGACCTGGTCGATGGTGCCGTTGCGGGCGTGGGCCGCGTTGCGCCGGTTGATCTCGACCAGGCGTTCCCTGGTGGCCTGCGGGTTCGCCATACGGGCACTGACCTCCGGTCAGGTGAACAGTGTTCAGTGCCACGATAGGGCATGACCGTCCGACCGGCGCCAAGCGCGCCAGGCCGGGCCCTCCGATCGGGGTGGTCGGTCGGGGTGGTCGGTGGCCGCTTCGCAACAGAACTGTCACGGAACGATCGGTCTCCGGTGCTCGTCGAATCGACGTGAGGCCCGGTCGGCGGGCCCGAGGAGGACCAGTGAGACGAACGTTGACGACCCGTGCGGCAGTGGTGGCCGGAGCCATCGGGGCGGGAGCGATGTTGATCGGCGGGTGCGCCAGCGATGAACCGGAGCGCACCTTCGGCGCCGATGTGGAGACGTCGACCACCTTGGTCGAAGCGGCGGCGACAACAACCACCACGACGACGGACGAGCAGGTCGACGGGTTCGCCTCGTTGCCCACGGAGCCCGTGACCGTGCTGGCCGGCGACGGCTCGATCGTCACCGTCGATGCGACGACGGGCGAACAGGTGGATGTGTTGCTCGAGCCCGCCTCACCGGAGGAGCCCAAAGCGGTGTCGATGACCCAGGATCCCGATGGCCGCTGGTTCGTCACCACCGCCGATGCCGAGACCGGCTGCGGGGCCAGCATCCACATGCTGGTCGACGGCGAGCTCCGTTTCGTCCGCACCGGGCACTCACCGGTGTTCGCCACCGACGGGTCCAAGGCGGCGTTCCTCGACGACGGTCATGCCCGGTTCGGCGAGCCCCAGCCCCTGTCGTGGTGTGTGTACGACACCATCGTGGTGGAGGACCGGGTGGCCGGTCGTGAGTGGTTGTGGCGACACGAGGTTCCCGATGACCTCGACCTCAGCCAGGACTTCGCCCTCGAAGACTGGTACCAGCTGGGAGGGACCCCCGGGACTCTCGATTTCTCCCCCGATTCGCATACCCTCGCCTTCGGAATCTACGGAGAGGGCTTCGTGAGCTACACGCTCGACCTCACCGTCGATCAGGCCGATCCTCAGCAGCTGTCGGTGAGCGACGAGGCCGCCGCCGCACTCGACGAGGTGCTCCCCAATGGGTATGGCCTCAGCCATGACGGCTGGACCGGTGGCGGCGATCTGGTGGTGGTGGCCTTCTCCTACCACTGGGACGGCTGGGCCGAGGCGGTGGCGGTCGATGGGGTGGTCACCGAGGTGACGTCCGCCAGTGCGGACCGGTTGCCGCCGACGCCACTGGGCTCGCGGGACGGATTCGACCTGGTCATCGACTGGTCGGGCGACGAGTCGCGGTTGGTGGTGGTGGCGGCTGACGGCAGCGAACGGGAGCTGGCCACCGGGGTCCGAGCGGCCCGCTGGTGAGGACCTGACAGACTGCGGCCATGGAACAGCCCCTCCGGGTCCTGGTGGTGACCCGGGGCCATCCCTTCGAGGCCGAGCCCTTCTTCGCCATCTTCGATGAGATGGCGGGCGTCGCCTGGACCCATGTCGAACAACCCGACGCCCGGGCTCACTTCACCAGCGCCCGGGCCGGCGAGTACGACTGCATCGTCTGCTACGACATGCCCGGCATCACCTTCACCGGCGATGACCCGCCCGCCCGCTTCGAGGAACCGCCTGCGGACATGGTGGCCGACTACCAGGCCCTGCTCGACGCCGGCCAAGGCATCGTCTTCCTGCACCATGCCGTCGCCTCTTGGCCGGCCTGGCCCGGCTTCGCCGACATCGTGGGCGGTCGGTTCCACTATCAGCCCGCCAGGCTGCGCGAGGTCGACTACCCCGACTCGGGGTATCGCTTCGACGCCACTCATCATGTGCGGGTGGTGGCGCCCGATCATCCGGTGTGTGCCGGGGTGGGGGAGGGGTTCACCCTCACCGACGAGCTGTACCTGTATCCGGTGTTCGAGGACGAGGTGATCCCCCTCATGCGGAGTGACGCCGAGTTCACCGACGACGGGTTCTTCTCGGCCGACCAGGCCATCCGGGGCCGCATGGGCAGCCGCGACGGATGGTCCCATCCACCGGGAAGTGATCTGGTGGCCTGGGTGAAGACGGCCGGCCGCTCACCGATCGTGTACCTGCAATTCGGCGACGGGCCGGTCACCTACGCCGACCCCAACTTCCGCCTGGTGCTGGGCAACGCCATCGGCTGGGCAGCCTCGAGGGAGGCCCATCGGTGGGCCACCGGTGAGAGCGGCCAAGCACCGTCGGTCTGAGAGGGCAGTTCCGGCCCACGACTAAGGTCCGGCCCATGGACCCCATCCTGCAGCGGCTCGACGACGAACGGGCGTTGATCGCCCTCACCACCGACTATTGCTGGGCTCTCGATCAGCGGCGGTACGAAGAGCTCGATCAGATCTTCACCGTCGACGCCACCTGTGACTACGGCTTCGTGCAGGTGGCCGGGCTCGACGACATCAAGGCGCTGGTGGCCGCATCGCTCGGTCCTCTCGACATCAGCCAGCACTTGGTGTCCAGCCCGCAGATCCGCATCGATGGCGACATCGCCGAGCTGCGGTGCAACCTGCAGGCTCAGCACACAAAACGAGGCGCCGAGGGCGGCGACAACTACCTCATCGGTGGGTATTACGAGGACACCGCGGTGCGCACCGGCGACGGCTGGCGCATCTCCCACCGAACGCTGGTCATGACCTGGAACGAAGGCAATCGGAAGATCATCGGCCGCACCTGACCGGTCCGGGGGGCGCGGCTGGTCCGCCTGATCGGTCCTGCGCACGCCGACACGCGGGTGCCACCGCGGTAGGGGTGGGCGGATTGTGTTTGCCCGCCGACTGGGGAAACATATCGCGCGGTCAATTATTGCCGGAGGGCTTTGGTGAGCGAGAAACAGGGGAGAGTCGACGCCACCCTCGTGGCCGGCGGGCGCTATCACGACATCGACTACGCACGGGCCCAGCTCCTCGAGAAGTTGGCCGAGCATCCCCACGTGCGGGTCACGGTGGTACCCGACTACGAGGCGGTCGATGTCATCACCGCCGGTGCCTTTCTGGTCAGCTACACCTGCGACGTGCGGCCGTCCGAATCCGCCCAAACCGCCATCCGGGGTTGGGTCGAGAAGGGCGGACGCTGGTTGGCCCTGCACGGCACCAATGCCGCCCTCGACCTCCCCCGACCCAACGGCGTCGAATCGCCGCGGTGTTTCCCCACCTGGGCCGAGACACTCGGGTCACAGTTCGTGGCCCACCCGCCGATCGCCCCGTACCCGGTGCAGGTGGCCGACACCGACCACTGGCTGGTGGCGGGCATCGAAGAATTCGACACCGACGACGAGCTCTACCTGTGCGAGTACCACGACCGGTCGTCGCTACAGGTGCTGTTGCACACCCACTGGCAGGGTGAGGCCACGGGTTTCGCCGAACACGACTGGAGCGCGACCGATCCCCAGCACCTGGTGCAGTATCTGCGGCCGCTCGGTGATGGAGCGGTGCTCTACAACACCCTCGGTCACTGTCGGGGCCACTGGGACATGGCACCTGTGGTCGACTACTACCCGGTCATCGAACGCTGCTCGTGGGAGAAACCCCAGTATCACGAGCTGTTGACCCGCGGCGTGCGCTGGGCGCTGGGCCATGACTCGTGACCGTTCGCATCGAGATGCCGACTCCCACATGAAGGACTGCTGATGGACCTGTCCACCGACACGCTGAAGGATCTGCACCGGCGCATGATCCGTATTCGGCTGTTCGAAGAAGCCGCCGGCCGTCTCGCCGAAGCCAACAAACTGCCCGGATTCCTCCATCTCTACGTCGGGCAGGAGGCGGTGGCTGCCGGGGTGTGTGTGGCGCTCACCGACGACGATCACATCACCTCGACCCATCGGGGTCACGGCCATCTGGTGGCCAAGGGTGGCGACTTCAACCGCATGATGGCCGAGCTGATGGGCAAGGCCACCGGCTACTGCAAAGGCAAGGGCGGGTCGATGCACATCAGCGACCTCGAGCTCGGCATGCTGGGCGCCAATGGCATCGTGGGCGCCGGCGCCCCCATCGCCGTGGGGGCCGCCTTCACCAACCGATACCGGGGCGAAGGCAACGTGTCGGTGTCGTTCTTCGGTGACGGCGCCACCAACATCGGGGCCTTCCACGAGGCGGCCAACATGGCCTGCGCCCTGGGGCTGCCGGCGGTGTTCGTGTGCGAGAACAACGAGTACGGCGAGTTCACGCCCCGCCACAAGACGATGGCCATCACCGACATCATCGATCGAGCCGCCGGGTACGGCATGCCCGGCGTGCTGGTCGACGGCATGGACGCAGTCGCCGTGCACGAGGCTGCGGTGGAGTCGGTCGCCCGGGCTCGGGCCGGCGACGGCCCCTCGCTCATCGAAGCCAAGACCTACCGCTACTACAACCACCACGGTGTCCAGAACCTGGGCCTCAAGTATCGAACCGACGAAGAGGTCGAGGAGTGGAAGAAGCGTGATGCCATCGCCGGACTCGAGGCGAGGATGGCCGAGGCGGGGGTGATGTCCGCCGACGAGGCCCAGGCGGTGTGGGCCCAGATCCAGGCCGATGTCGATGCCGCGATCGCTTTCGCCGAGCAGAGTCCCGACCCCGAACCCGACACGATCCTGGCTGACGTCTATTCCACCACCGTCGGAGGTGGGTCATGAGCGCTGCCGAGGCCGCGGAGCCGCGGATGTTGCCCCAGGTCATGGCGTTCAACGAGGCCGTACGTCAGTGCATGCGCGAGGACCCCGATGTGTTCGTGGCCGGCGAGGACGTGGGCGCCTTCGGCGGTGTGTTCGGCACCTTCGGTGGCCTCCAGAAGGAGTTCGGCGAGGACCGTGTGGTCGACACGCCGATCTCCGAGCAGGCCATCGTCGGGCTCGGCGTGGGCGCGGCGGTCACGGGTCTACGCCCGATCGTCGACCTCATGTTCATGGATTTCGTTTGTGTGGCCATGGACCAGATCGTCAACCAGGCGGCCAAGCTCAAGTACATGTTCGGCGGCACGGCCCGCATCCCGCTCACCATCACCACCGGTGGAGGTGCGGGTCTGTCGGCCGCGGCCCAACATTCCCAGAGCCTCGAAGCCATGCTCTGCCACATCCCCGGGCTCATGGTGGTGACCCCGTCGTCGGCCTACGACATGAAGGGGCTCATGGTGTCGTGCATACGCGAGGACAACCCCACCGTGATGGTGAAGAACAAACGCATGCTCGGTGATGCCGGTGAGGTCCCCGAAGAGCTGTATGCCATCGCTCTGGGTCAGGCCAACATCGTGCGCCCCGGCGCCGACGTCACGGTCGTGGCCTACGGACGAATGGTCACCGAAGCCATGAAGGCTGCCCAGAAGGTCGCCGACGAAGGCATCGACTGCGAGGTCATCGATCCCCGCACCCTGCAACCGCTCGACACGGTCACCATCGTGGATTCGGCGCGCAAGACCAATCGGATCGTGGTGGCGCACGAGGCCGTCCGGTTCGGCGGTCTGGGGGCCGAGATTGCCGCCCAGGTCCAGGAGGAGGCGTTCGACTACCTCGATGCGCCTGTCGTGCGGGTAGGTGCTCCGTTCTCGCCGGTGCCGTTCAGCCCGGCCCTCGAAGGGCACTACGTCCCCAACGCCGAGCGCATCGCCGCGGGGATCCGAGCCACCGTCGGGCGCCCGGCACCCGGCGCGTGAGCCGGTGGCAACGGTCGGCATCATCGTCAACCCGGCTGCCGGCAAGGACATCCGTCGATTGGTCGCCTCGGCCTCGCCATCATCGGACGTGGCCAAGATGGGCATGGTGCGGCGCGCCGTGATCGGGGCCGTCGAAGGGGGAGCCACCCGTGTTCTGTTGAGCGCCGATCGCCACGAGTTGGGCCGCCGAGCTGTCGACGGCCTCGACCTCGCGGCCGACATCGAGGTGGTGGGCGACGACCCGGTGGGCACCGGTCGCGATGCCTCGGCCGCGGCCCGGCGTCTGCAGTGTGAAGCCGCAGGTGCGGTCGTGGTGCTCGGTGGTGACGGCACGCAGCGAGACGTGGCCCAGGGCTGGTTGTCGGCCCCGATCGTGGCGGTGTCGGTCGGGACCAACAACGTCTTTCCCCGGGCGGTGGAGGCCACCGTCGCCGGGCACACGGCGGCCCTCGTCGCCACCGGCTCGGTGCCGCTCGACGATGTCAGTCGGCCGGCCAAGGTCATCCACGCCCAGTTCGACGGCGACTCCGAAGACGACCTGGCGCTGGTCGATGTGGCGCTGGTCGAGGGCAACTTCACCGGGAGCCGGGCGGTGTGGGACCCGACGCGCATCCGGTCGGTGGTGGCGGCCATTGCCGAGCCGAGTGCGGTGGGCCTGTCCGCAGTGGCGGCGATGGGGAAGACCGTGAGTCGCCACGACGACGGGGGCGTGCGAGTGGATCTCGGCCCGTCGGGGGCGGTCGGCCGGGCGCCGATTGCGCCCGGTCTGTACGCCGACGTGTCGATCGAGCAGGTACAGCCCCTGGCCGATGATGAGACGACTTCGTTGGTGGGTCCGGGCGTGCTGGCCTTCGACGGCGAACGGGATCGGGTGTTGGCTTCGGGTGAATCGACCCGGCTCACCGTCCGCCGCGACGGACCCAGGGTGATCGACATCGAACGAACCATGGGTGCCGAGCACCCCTCGAGAACGGACTGAACGACCAGTGGCCACCGAGTTCATCATGCCCAAGCTGGGTCTCACCATGGAGGCCGGCACCATCCGCGAGTGGCTCGTGGACGAGGACGCCGACGTTGCCGCCGGCACCGCGGTGCTGGTCATCGAAACCGACAAGGTGGAAACCGAGGTCGAGGCCAGCGGTTCGGGTCGGCTCCACCAAACGGGTGTGGTGGGGGAGAGCTACGACTGCGGGGTCACCATCGGGTGGTTCCTGGCCGAGGGTGAGGAGCCGCCTGCTGTTGTCACCCCCGTGGTCGCCGAGCCGGCGCCGACTGCGGTCGCCGCCGCCCCGGTGGCGGTCGCCCCCGTCGAGCCGAGCCCCACCGGCCGACTGCTCGCGTCGCCCAACGCTCGCCGGGTGGCGGCCGGTATGGCGGTCGACCTGGCCGGTGTCACCGGCACCGGTCCGGGCGGGCGCATCGTCAGCGAAGACGTCGAGGCGGCCGCGGCGCGGCCCCAACCGGCGGCGGCCGCCGCGGCGGGCGTGTCGTCGGCCCCCGCGACCGCAGCCGCCCGCCAACTGGCCGACCTGCTGGGTGTCGATCTGGCCGCGGTGGCCAGCACCGACGGCCGCCGCACCCGTGAAGATGTCGCCCGCCACGTTCGTCAGCTACTCGCCGCCGACGTGGCAGCCGAGGCCACGGCACCTCCTGCGGCCCCGCTGACCCAATCGCCGTCGAGCACGGTGCCGCTGCAGGGAATGCGGGGCACCATCGCCGGGCGAATGCACGAGTCACTCCACGAGATGGCGCAGCTGACGCTCACCATGGATGTCGACATGGACACGGTGGTGGCCGACCGCGACGGCCGTCGACGGGCCGATGAGACGCCGCTGCCGGGGTACACCGATTACGTGATCGCGGCCGCGGCCGCGGCGCTGGTGGAACACCCGGTGGTGAACAGCCAGGTGACCGATGACGGTGTGGCCCTGCTCCCCGAGGTACACGTCGGCATGGCCGTGGCCCTCGACGACGGCTTGATGGTGCCGGTGGTGCGCGACACGCCGGGCTGGTCGTTGGGAGATCTCGCCGCCGAGACCAGCCGGCTGGCCGATGCCGTTCGCAACCGCACCCTCTCCCTGTCCGACCTCGAGGGCGGCACCTTCTCGGTGACGGCGCTGGGCATGTACGGCGTTGATGCCTTCACACCCATCATCAATCCGCCCAACTCGGCCATTCTCGGAGTGGGCCGCCTCCGCCGAGACGCCGCCGTCGACGACAACGGCGGCCTGGTCGCCGTCACCCGGCTCACGCTCAGCCTCACCTGGGATCATCGGGCCTTCGACGGTGCGCCCGCTGCCCTGTTCGTGCGGTCGATCAAACAGCACCTCGAGCACGACTGGGAGTAGTCGGTGGTGCCGACCTCGGTCGTGCCGGCGCCAACTACGCTCGGCGACGTGGAGATCGTCGGTCGATGAGCCTCAGCCGGGCCCAGTGGGTCACCCTGGTGTTGTTGGTCGTCGGCATCGTGCATGCCGCCGTCACGGCCGCGGTGGACAGTAACGACGGCTACCAGTTGGGGTGGCCGCTGCTCATCGGCGCAGCCTTCGTGGCCGGCTTCGTGTCGCCCCGTCATTGGCCGGCATGGGGTGCGGTGGCCCTCGTGCCACTGGCCGTGGTCACGCTGTTCGGAGATTCGATCATCGGGTCGAACGACCGGGGCACCGGGTCGGTGACGCTGTTCTTCGTGGTGATCCAGGCGTTGGTGGCCACGGTTGCGTCGTTGATGGGCAGCCAGCTGGCGCAACTGGGAGCCACCCGCGGTGTTCGTCAGGGCCGGGGCCGGGGGTTGGTGGTCGCATCGGCCTTGTTGGTGATCGGGCTGGTGTGGGCCGGTGCACTGGCGGCTCGCTCCGATTCCAACACGGGCAGGTGGCTCGACTCGGAGTCGGCCATCGAGAGCGGTTTGTTCGACGGTCCGTTCTTCGTGTTCCTGTGGGTCGTCTTCCCCGTGGTGGCCGCGTTGGCGGCCGCCGTTTCGCCCAAACTCTGGGGATGGTGGGGGGTGCTGCTGGTGACACCGGCGATGGTGGCACTGGTGATCGTCGGACTCGGCGGCAACGACGACATCTGGAAGCTCGGCATCGGTGTGTTGTTGCTCGCCGGAGTGTGGGCGACCGCCTTCGCCGCTCTGGGCGCCGTGCTGGCCCGGCGACGTCGCTCCACCCCGCAGCTCAGCCCGACCCCACAGTGACGGCGCGATAGGTTCCGAGCCGGAGGTCGCCGTGGCTCGGTTCGACACGCTGATCAGAGGGGGCACCGTGGTCGACGGTTCGCGTCGGCCGCCGTTTCAGGCCGATGTCGGCATCACCGACGGTCGTATCGACGCCGTCGGCTCTTTTGCGGCTCACGATGCCGGCCAGGTGATCGACGCCGACTCGATGCTGGTCACTCCCGGATTCATCGATCTGCACACCCACTACGACTCGCAGATCTACTGGGATCCGTACTGCACCATCTCGGGCTGGCACGGCGTGACCTCGGTGGTGATCGGGAACTGTGGGTTCGGTTTCGCGCCCTGCCGGCCTGCCGACCAGGACCGAGCGATGCTCACCCTCTCACGCAACGAAGCGGTGCCGTTGGCGACGATGAAGGCAGGTATGCCCTGGGACTGGGAGACCTATCCCGAGTTCCTCGACAGCCTCGAGCGAACGGCGAAGGGCGTGAACGTGTTGAGCTACCTCGGGTTGTCTCCCTTGATGGCGTACGTGATGGGTACCGACGACGCCAAGGGCCGACCGGCCACTCCGGCCGAGCAATCTCGCATGTGTCACCTCCTCGAGGAGGCGATGGACGCCGGTTGTTGCGGATTCTCGGCCCAGGTGTTGGGGGAGAGCTCGGTGCAGCGTGACTTCGACGGCACCCCGATGATCACCGACACCATGGCTCGCGACGACCTGTACGCCCTTGCCGCGGTGCTGGGCCGGTTGGAGCGGGGCTTCACCCAGTTCATGGGTGGTGGGTTCGCCATGCACGAGAAGGTGGCCGAGGTCAGCGGCCGCCCGGTCATCTACAACCTCATGGCCGCAAGTGGTGTCGACCAGCACGGTGTGCTCACCGAGATGAACGAGCGCATCATCGACTGGCTGGTCGAATGCAACGAACGCGGTCTGGAGATCTACGCCCAGGCCCTGGTGGCCGAGTCGGCCTCGGAGTTCACCCTCGAGGACTGGAACCTCTATGACGCCAGCCCGGTGTGGCGCGAGTTCACCCTCGGCGATCCGAACGACCGCATGCCGCGCTTGACCGATCCGGCCTGGCGACAACGGCTCATCGACGAGTACGACCGCGGCGAGGCCCCAGCCACCATCGTGGGCGAACGGTTCGAAGACCTCATCGTCGAGAACCAGTCGGTGATGGGTGGCGGGCACACGGTGGGTGAGATCGCGCGCCGGCGCGGGTGTCATCCGGTCGAGGCCATGCTCGACGTGGCCCACGAGACCGATCTGGGCGCCGTCTTCGCCACACCCCCGATGGAGATGGACTACGACGTGGTCGCCCGCATCGCCAACGCCGATTATTCGATCCCCGGCGTGTCCGATGGCGGAGCCCACACCAAGTTCCTCACGCTGGGGGCGTACACCACCGAGTTCCTGGTCAACAGTGTGCGCGACCACGAGATCATGCCGATCGAGGACGCCATCTGGCGACTGTCGGGGTACCCGGCTCAGGCCGCCGGGTTCCGCGACCGCGGCACGCTGTCTCCGGGGGCACCGGCCGATGTGCTGGTGATCGACTACGACCGGCTGGCCCTCGGACCCCGCGAGCGCGCCTTCGACTTCCCCGAGAACGAGTGGCGCCGGGTTCGCAGAGCCGAGGGGTACCGCATCACCATGGTCAACGGCGAGGTCACCTTCGACGACGGCGTGTGCACCGGTGCCACACCCGGCCTACTGCTGAGGCATGGCCATGGCTGACGGCCCGGAGCGATCGGCGGCCGAGGTCACGGTCGAGCGGCCTACCTCGCGGGTGGCCGTCGTCACCTACACCAACCCGGCCATCCGCAACCATCTGTCGTGGGAGGCAGCCGAAGCCATCGCCGCCGGTTTGGCCGAGGCTCGCGAAGGCGGAGCTCACGTGGCGGTGTTGGCCAGTGGTCATCCTGAACACTGGATCCAGCACGCCTGGTTGCCCGACATCATCGCGCTGGCTACCGATGCACCCCAGTCCGGGTCCGGCGGCGGCGTGTTCTCGGCGGTGAAGGAGATCACCCGCCCCGAGCTCATCACCATCGCCGCCATCGACGGCGACACCGCCGGGGGCGGGCTGGAGCTGGGTTGGGCATGTGACCTGCGGGTGGCCGGCGCCGCCGCCCGCTTCGCCCAGATCGAGGTGCAACTCGATCTCACCACCGGTCTGGGGGGCACCAGCCGCCTCATGCGCCTGATCGGCATCACCGCCGTGTCGGCCATGGTGCTCGACGGCCGACCGGTGACAGCCGCCCGCATGCACGAGCTGGGGGCGATCAACCGGCTGGTGCCGGCCGGCACCGCTCGCGATGTGGCGGTGATGTGGGCCACCGAGATCGCCGGTCGGTCACCCGATGCGCTGCGCGCCACCAAGCAGATCCTGCGAGAGTCCCAGGATCTCAGCCTCCACGACGCGCTGCGCAACGAACAGGCCATCTTCCAGACCGTGATGCCCGGGGCGCTCGACCGGATGCGGGAGGTACAGGCCCGTTTCGATGCCGGGGAGTCATTGCGAGAGGTGTACGGCGACCCCAACAGCGACTGACCCGTTCGCCCCTCATCAACGGGACCTGTCACTATCACCTGATGGAACCCCAGGAGTTGGCCGACGAATACCGTCGCCGATTCGAGCCCCACAGCGACTACCGCCAACAGGTGTGGCGGGTGCTGGTCGATCGCTGGTTCCAGCGTTACGTCGAGCCCACCGATCGGGTCCTCGATCTGGGTTGTGGCTGGGGCGAGTTCATCAACAACGTCGCCGCCGCCGAGAAGTTCGGCATCGACCTGAACCCCGATGTCACCGACCGGCTGGCGCCCGATGTCACCTTGTTGTCCCAAGCCGCCGACGAACCGTGGTCGCTTCCCGGTGCGTCGCTCGACGTGGTTTTCACCAGCAACTTCCTCGAACATCTCGGTGATCGCGACGCCATCCTCCGCACCCTGCGAGAGGCCCACCGTTGCTTGCGCCCCGGCGGACGCATTGTGTGCCTGGGCCCCAACATGAACGCCGTACACGGCGCCTACTGGGACTACTTCGATCACTATGTACCGCTGACCGAACGGTCGATGGCCGAGGCGCTGGAGCTGGCCGGGTTCGTCGCCGACGACGTCACGGCCCGATTCCTGCCCTACACCATGTCGGGGAAGCGGGAAGCGCCCGTGGTGTTGATCCGTTGGTACCTCCGGCTGCGGCCGGCCTGGCGGTTTTTCGGCGGCCAGTTCCTCGTCGTCGCCCACCGGGCCTGAGTGGCCGTCGCCATGTGGGCTCCGGCCCCGTGCCGCATCGCCCACCCGAGGTGTGTTGATATACCAGTGACCGGCGTCCCCACCGGGAGGAAAAGATGAGAGCAGGGCTGGTGACCGGCCAGAACCGGTTCGAGCTCGTCGAGTTCGATGAACCGGAGCCGGCCCCCGATGGTGTGGTGGTCGACATCGCCTACTGCGGCATCTGCGGCACCGACCTGCACGCCTACCAGTCGGGCAGCCGCTACAACCCCGCCATATGCGGCCACGAGTGGTGTGGCACGGTGTCGGCGGTGGGGTCCGATGTCCTCCGTCACCACGAATGCGACCGAGTGGTCGTGGCTGTGCCGCCCGCCTGTGGCACGTGTGATGCCTGTGTGGCCGGCCACGCCAGCAAATGCACCACGGTGCTGCTCACCCAGGTGGGCGTCGGGGTCGGCGCCGCTCCCCACGGTGGTTTCGCGCCCCGCCTCGCCGTCCATGCCGGCCGGGTCGTCGCTTGGGACCCGGCGTTGAGCCCCGTCGAGGCTGCGCAGGTGGAACCGGCGACGGTCACCTTCCATGCAGTGCGTCACAGCGGTTTGCAGCTGGGCGATCTGGCGGTGGTCCAGGGAGCCGGACCCATCGGGCTGTTGACCATGCAGTGGGCCCGCGCCGCGGGTGCTGGTCAGGTGGTGGTGGTCGAACCCAACCCGACGCGCGCCGCCCTGGCCTCCAGCCTGGGAGCCGACCTGGTGGTGACACCGGGAGCCGAGGCCGACGAGCAGGTCAAGGAGCGCAGCGGCGGTCTGGGGGCCGACATCGTCTACGAATGTGTCGGCCGACCCGACACCGTGCAGACCGCGGTCGATCTCGCTCGGCGGGGTGGTTCGATGTGCCTCATCGGGTTGGCCAGCGGCGACGTCTCCATCAACCCGACCCAGTGGCTGATGAAGGAGGTACGGGTGTCGGCCGCGCTGGCGTACACCCATGACGAGTTCGCCACGTCCATGGGCATGATCGCCGACGGCCGCGTCGACGTGGCCTCGCTGCACACCGCCACGGTCGGTCTCGACGAACTGGCTGCTGCCTTCGCCGATCTCGCGGATGGGTCCTCCACCGACACCAAGGTCCTGGTGCAGCCCTACGAAGCCGGTTGAGAGTCGGGTTCGGCCGCCCCTACCGAGATGGTCAGGTGCCGGCGATGCCGGTGACGAGGCTGGGGTCAGCGCGGTGGAAGCCGCCCTTGCGCCCGGCGCCGGCCAACTGCCCGCTGTCGACGAGCATGGTCGCCCCCGACATGTATCGACTCTCGTCGCTGGCCAGGTACACCGCGGCCATGGCGATGTCGTAGGGCTCACCGGCGATCCCCAGGGGAGAGCTCTTGGCGATGGCCGCGGTGGCCTGATCGAAATCGGCATCACCCGGACCCAGCCGGGCGGTCATGTTGGTGACGATGTTTCCCGGAGCGATGGCGTTCACGCGGATGCGGTCGTTGGCCAGCTCTGACGCGGCCGACTTGGTGAGGCCGATCACACCGTGTTTGGCCGTGGTGTAGCCGTGCGGGCCGAGTCCGCCCGCCAGACCGGCTGTGCTGGCCGTGGAGATGATGCTGCCGCCGCCTTGGGGCGCCATGACCCGGGCCGCGTGTTTGATGCCGAGGAACGGGCCTCGCAACAGCACGGCCATGGTGCGGTCGAAGTCCTCGACCGATGTCTCGGCAATCGGTCCGATGGCACCCACGATGCCGGCGTTGTTGAACATGCAGTCGAGGCGGCCGAAGTGTTCGACGGCCGCGTCGACCGCGGCGGCGACGTCGGCCTCCACCGACACGTCGGCGCCCACCGCAACGGCGGCATCACCCAATTCGTCGGCCACCGATTGGGCTGCTTCCAGCCGCAGGTCGGCGACCACCACCTGGGCGCCTTCGGCGACGAACATACGGGCGGTGCCTTCGCCGATGCCGCTACCGGCACCGGTGACGATGGCGGTCTTGTCATCGAGTCGTCCCACATCTCCCCTTCGGTCGCCACCATGGCGATATCTGGGGCAACCTAGTGGTGATGAACCCGATCGCCGATCTCGTCCACTCCTACGCCGATGCGGTCTGCCGCTTCGATGCCGACCAATGGGGGTCCAACTGGGTCGACGACGCCGAATGGGACATGGGCCGAGGGTCGATCTCGGGGTCCGACGTGGTCGAGACGTGGACGTCCATCATGGGCACGATGGGCGCGGTCATCCATCTCATCCACAACGGCACCAGCCGGCTCGACGAGGAGGCGGGCACGGGCACGGGGCGCTGGTACATCACCGAGCACCTCCGGATGGGTGACGGCGCCACCGCCACCCTCATGGGTTATTACGACGACGAGTACCGCCGCGTCGACGGTCGCTGGCTGTTCGCCCGCCGGGTGCTGCACCCGCTGTACATGGGCCCACCGGATTTCAGCGGCGAGTTCACCGCCGACTTCTCGGCCCCCTGAAGTCAGACCGAGGCGGCCAACAACTCGAGCATCTCGCGGGCCACCATGGGCCCGGCGTTCTGGTTCTGGCCGGTGACCAGGTTGCCGTCGACCACCCAGTGATTGGCCAGAACGTCACGCCGGGGGTGTTCGGTGGACTCGAACGCGGCGCCCAGGCGGCGCAACTCGGTCTCGGGGTGGTGCGGCGTGGAGGTGATGCCGAGCTGCTCGACCTGTCGATCGGTGACGGCGCTGATCCGGCGCCCCTCGACGAGCGGACGGCCGTCGGTGCCCTTGGCTCGGAGCAAACCGAGCGGGCCGTGGCACACGCCGCCGATGACCCGTCCGGCCGCGTTGGCGTCGGTGACCTGTTTGCCGATCACGTCCGAGAATCCCAGGTCGAAGGCTGCGCCCCAACCGCCGGCGAAGAACACGATGTCGTAATCGGCCAGGTTGATGTCGTCGACGCACAACGAGTCCATGAGTTTGGTCCGGGCATCGGGATCGCCCAGGAAGCGATCATCGTGCTCTGACTGGGTCGGGCCACGAAACGATTGCGGATCGATCGGGATGGGGCCGCCCTGGGGGCTGGCCAGGTCGACGTCGAGGCCGGCGTCGGCGAACACGTAGTACGGCGCGGTGAGCTCGGACGCGAAGACGCCGGTGGCCTTGCCGATGTCGAGGATGCTGTGGTTGGTGGCCACGATGACGGCTCGATGACCGTGGAGATCGCCGGTGAACGGGGTGGGGTCGTCGGGATGCAGACCGACCCGCTTCAACAGCTTGCGGGCCGCCCGGATGGGCGGGCGAGGTGTCTGGGGCATGGTGTCCTCCACGGGCACTCGGGTGGCGTAGGGCCACGGCACATTCCGGGCGGGCACACAGGCTCGCCGTTGGTCGGTGAGCGTGTCGGTGGCCCGGTCGCGAACGGTCGCCAGCTCGGGGTCGCTCCACCGGTTGACCGATTCGTACGGATCGGTGTCGAGGTCGTACAGCTCCCATTCGTCGGGGAGCGGTTGGGATCGGTACCGGGGCCCGGCCGGTCCGTTCTGGGCCAGATGACGGACGTGGGGTTCGGTCCACACCGCCGGGTCGTCGAAGGTGCGAACCAGTTTCCAGAGCGTGTCGTCGATACGGGTGACAACCGCCTCCACGTTGGTGCCCACGTGGGCCAACCATTGGATTCGCAAGGGTGGCGGCACCTGGGTTCGGCCCATGCCGCGGGCGATGCCGGGCGCTTCCGAGTCGCCTTCGAGCATGTTGTCGCGCGTGATGAAGTAGACCGACCGGTCGGTGTCGGCCCGTTGGGGATCGTGGATCACCGGGCTGAGATCTCGGCCCGGAAGCGGGTGCAGCTCGGTGAAGTCGGCCGCCAACTCGGGCGCCAGATCGGCTTCTCGGAGCCCGGCCGCGCCCAGCAGGGTGGGCACGATGTCGGTGTGGACGGTGGCCATCGAGTCGACGCGCCGGCCCGCCGCACCCTCTGCAGTGTCGACCACGACCAGTGGCACCCGCACGGCCTCGTCGTACAGGCAGGCCCACTTCTGGTGGAGGCCGCCGTGGGAGCCGAGCAGATCGCCGTGATCGGACGTGAGGGCGATGACGGCGGGAGAGGATCCGGCGGTGACGGCTCGGCGGACGGCGTCGAGCGGGCCGTCGACCTCGGCATGGAGGCGGTAGTAGAGGTCGCGGTACCCCGGCCGTCGATAGGCCCGATCGATGAGCGGGCCTGGTCCGTACCCGGTGGCGTAGGAGGCCCGGTAGGCCGCCTGTAGCGCCGGCTTGTCGAGCAGATCGTCGTTGTCGGTGGGGGAGGGGGCCACCGTGGGTGGATCGGCTTGTGACGGTTGCAGCGGGTTGCGCCGGGTCCATGCCGGCCACAAGACGATGTCGTGGGGGTTGACGAAACAACACACGAGCAGGAAGGGCCGCTGGGCGGCCTCATCGCCGGCCAGGCGGCGGGTGTAACGATCCTGGAGCCAACGCACCACACGATCGGCGATGAGAGGATCGCGCACCAGGCCGGAGTCGGCCATGGCTGCACCGTGGGGTTCGGGCCCGATCCATCCGTTGAAGCCGAAGGGATCGAGGCGGTCGGCGGCGGCGTAGGCCTCGACGGCCTCGGGGATGATGCGGCCGCTGTTGGTGTTGGTCGCCAGCGGTCGGCCCGTTTCGGGATCGAACAGGTCGGCGTGGCTGCAGTGCCACTTCCCGTCGAAGTGGGTGTCGTACCCGGCCGCCCGAAACCAGTGTCCGAGAGTGGGGACCTCGCCGGGGCGAAGCCACCGCATCCGGCTGTCGTCGGCGCTCTTGCCCAACCCGTCGGTCTGGGTGACGCCGTGTACGTCGGGATACTGGCCGGTGAACAAGGTGGGTCGGCTGGGGACACACGCCGTCGCCCCGGTGTAGTGGCGGTCGAAACCCACACCGTGCTCGTCGAACCACCTTCGCCCGGGCAGGTGGTCGAGTCGCCACTGGCGCAGGGCGTCGGACTCGTAGCCGGGTGCGGCTCGTTCCTCGTCGGTGACGATGAGCACCACATCGGGTTGGTTGGTCATGCTGTCACCTCGGGGCGGGCCGCTAGATGGGTGGTCAGATCGTCGATCATGTCGAGGTAGGTGCGCGAGAGTTTGCGGCGCAGTGCCGGCAGCAGCGCCTGAGCGGCCGGGTTGGCCGGCTCGAGGGTGACGGTGACCGTGACATCGGTGTGGTCGCTGTGGTCGTGCAGCTCCCACCGCACACCCGCTGACCGGATCACCGGTGGAAGGCCCTGGATGTCGTAACCCAGGCTCTCACCAGGCACCCATTCGGTGAGGTGTTCGGTCAACACCGTGCGGCCCACTTGGGCCCGCCGCACCGAGCCGACACCCACGGGGGGTGTCGTCAGCAGGGTGGTGTGATCGACGTCGGTGACCCAGCGGGCCAGCCCGCCGTAGTCGGCCAGGACGGCCCACGCCTCGTCGGTGGTCCCGGGAAGGTGCCCTTGGCACTCGAACACTGCAGCCATCGGCGCACCCTAGCGAAAGTGGCAGTAGCACTGCCACTTTCTCTGTCGGCGGAATCGACGACGCCGCCTGCCCGCCCGCTACCGTCCGCCCATGCGCTACCTCGCCTATGCCGGCCCATCGTCCACCGAGATCGGGGTGGTCGACGGCGACCAGGTGCGACGGCTCACCACACTCGATGAGTTCTACGCCGACCCGGCGGCCTGGTCGGCGGCCGAGGCCACCGGCGCGGCGGTGCCCCGAGCCGAGTTGCACGAGGTTCCGCCGGTGCCACAAACCGCCCAGATCATGTGCCTGGGCCTGAACTATCAGGCCCACATCGACGAGGTCGGACGAGACCGCCCGCCGGCCCCCAATCTCTTCGCTCGTTGGTACGCCGGCCTGGTGTGTGACCAGGCCGAGATCCCGGTGCCCTCCGGTGAACCGGGCCTCGACTGGGAGTGCGAGCTGGCCGTCATCATCGGGACCGAGATGACCGATGTGGCCGAAGGAGAGGCCATGGACGGGGTACTCGGCTACACCTGCTTCAACGACGTGAGTGCCCGCACCCATCAACGAGCGACACCACAATGGGCGCTGGGCAAGAACGCCACCAACAGCGGGCCCATCGGCCCGTGGGTGGTGACCGCCGACGAGCTGGGCGACCCGTACGGTCGTCGGATCGAGACCCGCTACAACGGTGACACGGTGCAGTCCTCGACCACCGGGCACATGATCTTCTCCATCGCCGAGACCATTGCCTACGCCACCCGTTGTGTCACGCTGCGTCCGGGCGACGTCATCGCCACCGGTACCCCCAGCGGGGTGGGGTCGAAGATGGACCCGCCGGTGTTCATGGGTCCGGGCGATCGGGTCGAGGTCGAGATCGAGGGCATCGGCGTGCTCACCAACCACATCGTGGCTCGCTCGTGACCGGCCCGTCCTTGAGCGACAGCCAACTGGACTTCGTGGCCGAACGTCACCTCGCCACCATCACCCTGTTGCGCACCGACGGCACTCCCCACGTGACTCCGGTGGGGTTCACCTTCGACGCCGAGGTCGGCCTGGTGCGGGTGATCACCTGGAACGGCTCACAGAAGTCCCGGCTGCTCGAGACCAGCGGCGGCGGTCGGGCCGCGGTCTGTCAGGTCGATGGGGCCCGCTGGCTCACCCTCGAGGGGTCGGCCGTGGTGTCCGGCGACCCTCACCGCACGGCGGAGGCGGTGCGGCGATACGCCGAGCGATATCAGCCGCCGAAGGATCGTGGCGCTGATCGTCGCGTCATCGAGATCACCGTCGATCGGGTACTGGGTCGCCGCTGAGCGGCCGCATCGCAGATCCCGTCCGTGCCCGCTCCCGAACGCGGGCGCTCACGAAGACACAGATCTTGCGGCGGGTCGTGTGCTCGTGCACCCTGGGCTCCGGCGGTGCGGCGCCTGGAACCGAGACCTAGACGGATCATCCAGGACCGTGCAGTACACCGAGACTCGAACCCACCCGTTCAGCCTGAAACGAGCGATGTCCGGGTATGTGGTGTCGTCGGTGGTCGGCGCCGTTGTGACCGTATGGCAGCTCATCGAGCACTACGACGGCAGCGAGGAGTTGGCCGAGGCCGACGTGCTCGAGTTGGTGCTCGGTCCCTGGCTGTGGGGCACAACGGCCATGTTGGGCGTGCAGTTGTTGTGGGTGGCCTGGATCACCCTCGATCACGCGTCGCCTCACCAGACGTTGGGGCTGCGGCTCGCCGCCGCCGACATCCCCATCGGGCTCGGGTTGGTCGGTCTGGTTGTCGCCGGGAACGTCGTGATCACCCGGTTCGTGGTGCCCCTCTTCACCGAGACCGAAAGCGACATCGGTGGGGGCCAGTTCCCGTTCAGCAGCATTCCCGAGACACAGATCCTGTGGCTCATCGCCATCGTCGGGCTCCTGGTACCCGTCGTGGAGGAGGTGTACTTCCGCGGGGTGCTGCTCCAGGCGATGGAAGATCGTCTGGGCCTGCCGACCGCCCTAGTCGGTAGCTCGGTGCTGTTCGGCGTGGTCCATCTGGCCACCATCTCCGCCGAGGGTCTGGTGGCGGTGATCCTGGCCACCTGGGCGGGGCTGGTGTTCGCCATGGCCACCGTCGTCACCGGACGGCTGGGGGCCGCCATCGTTGCGCATTCGCTGAACAACATCATCGTGATGTTGGTGGTCACGTCGGGGTGATCACCTGGTGTCGGACCCGATGGGTTGGTCGAGGTCGAGCGGCGCCAGCCAATCGGTCTGTATCGCCCGCACCACGATGGCGCCGGCCATGACCCCGGCGTAGACGAGCATCACGGTGGCGATGCTGAAGGCGTCGGCCAGGAAACCACCGATGAAGGCGCCGATCGGCAGCCCGGCGAGCACGGCCATCAGCCACACCGACATCACGCGGCCGCGGTATTCCTCGTGCACCTGCACCTGCACCGCGGTGTTCACGGTGACACCGTGCAGCATGTGGGCCAGGCCCAGGAAGAAGAATCCGGCCAGCCCCACGGCCAACGATGTCGTCGCGGCCACGACCACCAGACCGCCGATGTAGACGGTCAGGGCCCCGAGCTCCATCCGCGAGCGTCGGACGGCGCCACCACGACCGCTGATGATGAAGCTGCCGGCAATCGATCCCACACCGGCCATGGTGGCGAGGGCACCCAGACCACCTCCGCCGGTCTCGAAGATGTCGTCGGCGATGCTGGGGGTGAGTGCAAAGGTGAACACCGCACCGAGTGAGGCCACCAGGAACGACAGCGACACGGCCAGCCGCAGTGGTGGACGGCTCCGGACATAACCAATGCCGTCGCGGAACTGCGAGACGAATCCGGGTGTGTCGTCGGTGGTGGGGGTCCAACCGGTACGCACGGTGAACAGGAACGACAGTCCGACCAGATAGGTGATGAGCGTGCCCACGAACGCGGCCCCGGGTCCGGACACGTGCAGGATGATGCCGGCGATCATCGGCCCCAACGCCCGTCCGGCCGTGAACGAGATCGACACCAACCGAACGGCAGGAACCAGATGACTGGACGGAACCAGGACGGCAGCCATGCTCTGCACCGGAGCCCACTGGAAGCCGGCGGCGGTACCCGACAGCAACGACAGGATCAGGATGCGCCAGGCGGTGAGCTCGCCGGCTGCGTGTAAGACCACGAAGCCGGCGGTCACGATCGTCTGGGCGCTGTAGGCGACCAGCAGAATGGTCCGACGGTCGAGCCGGTCAGCCAGGATCCCGGCGATCGGGGTGGCGAACAAGGCGGGGATGAGGCTGGCGAAGGACACCGCCCCGACCCATCCGTTGGAGTCGGTCAGCTCCTTCACCAGGAACGGGGAAGCCAGACCCTGGAGGAACTGCCCGATGTTGGTGGCCGTGATACCGGCCAGGAACCGACGGTACGAGCGGTGGCCGATGGCGGCGGCGAGTGTTGGTGGTGCGGCGGTGATCGCTCGACGCTACTGGCCCCTCGCGGGCGGACCGGTATCGTTGGCGACAGAGCCGGGGGAGTGTTCCATGCCGATCGATGTCCAGCCCATGACCGCCACCATCGGGGCCGAGGTGTTCGGCATCGACCTCGCCGACGTGTCGGCCGAAGAGGTCGATGAGCTGCGCAAGGCCTGGCTCGATTGGAAGGTGCTGTTCTTCCGCGACCAGCCCATCACCATCGAGCAACACATCGACTTCGGTCGACTGTTCGGTGAGCTCGAGATCCATCCGTTCGCTCCCGACGACGCCGAGCACCCCGAGATCGTGGTCATCGAGTCCAACGACAAGGCCCAGTACGCCGCGTCTCGCTGGCACAGCGACGTGACGTGGCGTCAGGAGCCCTCGTTGGGTTCGATCCTGCGAGGTCGGGTCATCCCTCCCGCCGGGGGCGACACCTGCTTCGCCGACGCCGCAGCGGCCTACGACCGGCTGAGCGATGACTGGAAGGAACGAGTCGACGGCCTCGTTGCGGTGCACGACTTCACCAAGACCTTCGGGCGCCGCCTGAGCCCGGAGAAGTTGGCCGAGAAGCAGAAGCAGTATCCAGTCGCTCGCCATCCGGTGATCCGAACCCACCCCGACACCGGAGCCAAGGTGATCTACACCAACCGCTCGTTCGTCTCCCACATCGAAGGTGTCGACGACGACGAAAGCCGCGAGATCGTCGCTCATCTCGAGCAGGCCGTGCAGGACCCCAGTGTCCAGTGCCGGTTCCGTTGGCAGGTCGACTCGTTCGCCATGTGGGACAACCGGTGCACCCAGCACTGCGCCACCAACGACTTCTTCCCCGAGACCCGTCGGGTGGAACGAGTCACCATCGTCGGCGACAAGCCGTTCTGACCCGGTCCGGCCGGGCCTGATCTACGGGTAGGGACGTTCGGCCCCCTACGGTCTGGGTATGGCTACCGACATCGACTTCTGGGTCGACCCCATTTGACCGTGGTGCTGGCTGACGGCCCGGTGGGT
This sequence comes from Acidimicrobiales bacterium, assembly GCA_051011595.1. Classification (GTDB taxonomy): domain Bacteria; phylum Actinomycetota; class Acidimicrobiia; order Acidimicrobiales; family SHLQ01; genus JAOUEE01. The sequence goes on along the minus strand of JBPCTQ010000335.1, from coordinate 591 downwards.
CGTCGACATCGCTCCTGCTCGAGATCTCAACATTCGCTGGCGCTCGATCAGCTTGTTGTTCAAGAACGAACCCGACCCCGACTCCGGGTACTACGAGATGACCGCTCGGACCCACAACCTGCTCCGCGTGATGGAGGCGGTACGGGCGGGCGAAGGCGACGCCGCGGTTGGTGCGCTGTACACCGAATTCGGTCGGCGCATCATGCACGACCACGACTTCAACTTCGATGTCGCCGAGGCGCTCGGTGCGGTGGAGCTCGATCCGAAGTACGCCTCGGCCTTCGAGGACGAGCAGTGGGACACCGTGATCCGGACCGATATGGACGAGGGTTTGGCCCTCACCGGTGACGACGTGGGTACACCGATCATCGCGTGGGACAAGGACAACGGTGAGCGGATCGGGTTGTTCGGCCCGGTCATCAGCCGGCGTCTCGAACAAGACGATGCACTGCGGTTGTGGGATGCCTTCAAGACCATGGGCGACGTGCCCGGGTTCTGGGAGGTCAAACGCACCCGCACGGAGGACCCTGATTTCGGCCCCCGCCCCTGAGTTCTCCGGCAAAACTGCGAACTGGTAGTGCAGCGACACGC
>JBPCTQ010000334.1:0-5215 GCA_051011595.1 Acidimicrobiales bacterium | reverse complement strand
GCAGCATGCCCAGGTCGTCGAAGATGGCCTTGTCGTAGATCGCTTTCCAGGTTTCGGCGATCTCGGGCTCGGTCGAGCCTTCGTCGTTGGCTCGATTGATGATGTTGTCGTCGATGTCGGTGACATTGGCGACGTGGTAGACGTCGAACCCGCGCCATTCGAGAAAGCGGCGAAGGATGTCGTAGGTGAGCGCACTGCGGGCGTGACCCAGGTGAGGTGCGTCGTACACCGTCGGTCCACAGACGTACAGGCCGACCCGTCCGGGATCACGCGGCTCGAGGGGCCGCTTCGTGCCGGTGAGGGTGTCGTACAGCTGCATCCCCAGAGGATACGAACCTGATCAGGGAGCTCCGGGGTTCTTTTGTGCGGAGGTCAGCTCGGCTGATCGATCGGGCGGGTCAGATCGAGCCCGACCAGTCGGGCCGCGGCCACGAGCCCCGGTCCACTGGCTGGGTTGGGCGGTGCATCCTCGGCCAGAACGGCGCTGGCCAGTTCGGTCAGAAGTTGCAGAGCCTGGGGGCCATCGAGGTCGTCGTCGAGCGCGGTTCGTACACCGGTGAGGGTGGCTTCGGGGTCGGGGCCCGTTCCGGCCGTCGATGCCTGCACCAAGCGGTCCAGCAACTGCTGGGCGTCGTCGAGCTCGTGGTCGAACCACTCCCAGTCGTGCCGGTAGTGGTGAGCCAGCAGCGCCACCCGAACGGCCCGGGGATCGGCCCGCTTCACGAGATCACTCACGAACACCAGGTTGCCCAGCGACTTCGACATCTTGGTGCCTTCGTAGGCCACCAGGCCGGTGTGCATCCAGTGCTGCACGAACGGTGTCCCGTGCGTCGATTCGCTCTGGGCGATCTCACATTCGTGGTGGGGGAAGATCAGGTCGGATCCGCCGCCGTGCAGATCGATGGTCGGTCCCAGGGCTGTGTGTGACATAGCCGAACATTCGAGGTGCCAACCGGGCCGGCCGGGCCCGACCGGCGAGGCCCACGACGGTTCGTCGGCGGCCGACGGCTGCCAGAGAACGAAGTCGAGGGGATGCCGTTGGCGGGGATCGTCGGGGGTTCCTCCCCGCTCCTTGGCCAACTCGATCATCTCCTCGGTCGAGTACTGACTGAGCTGACCGAATCGCTCGAACGTGGTCACGTCGAAGTAGGTGGTGCCGTCGACGGTGTAGGTGTGGCCCCGCTCCTGAAGGGTGGACAGGAGCTCGACCATGGCGTCGATCGACTCGGTGGCGCGCGGTTCGGCCGCGGGAGGCTGAGCATCGAGGGCAGCCATGTCACCGTGGAACCGGGCAATCTCGGCGGCCGCCAGCTCCAAGTAGTCGACACCCAGCTCGCGGGCCTTGGGCAGGATCGAGTCGTCGACGTCGGTGATGTTGCGCACCATGCGCACTTCGTGACCGCGGTCCTCGAGCCGTCTGACCAACAGGTCATAGGCCAGGTAGGTGGCGGCGTGTCCGAGGTGGGTCGAGTCGTAGGGTGTGATGCCGCAGATGTACATGCGCACCAGATGATCGGGCTCGAACGGCACCACTGCGCGACGGGCCGTGTCGTAGAGTCGCATCGACGGCGGCTCGGTATCGCGGGCTGCAGCCACGGCCGACACGGTACCGGTTCGGTCTGGCGAATCGCGAAAACTCGGCTCGGCGAGAACGGCCTACTGCACCAGGAATTCGATACGCCGGTTGGCGGCGCGTCCCTCTTCGGTCTCGTTGTCGGCCACCGGTTCGGTGTCGCCTCGGCCGTCGCTGTTGACCCGCAGGGGATCGACACCGGCATCGATGAGATAGACCCGAACGGCATTGGCCCGGTCGCGACTGATCTCGAGATTGCGCTCGGGATCCCCCTGGCTGTCGGTGTGGCCGATGATGCCGACCACCCCGCTGGACGTGTTGATGATGGCGCCCGCCACCTGGTCGAGGGTGGCGGTTGACTCCTCGGCGATCTCGGTGCTGCCCGTCTCGAACGTGATCGGGGCGGAGGTCACGATGTCGTCGATGGCCCGCTGCAGGGCAGCCGCCGAGGCCGGGTCGGTCGATGTGAAGTTGCCGCTGATGGCGACGGTGATGTTGTTGGTGACGTTCTCGGCGCCGGCCAGGACGGCCTGGGATTCGGCGGTGAGTGAGGTGTTCTCGTCGGCGACTTCGCCGCTGAGGGTGACGTCTTTGTCGCCGGTGAAGGTGACCACGATGTCGGGGTCGATGGAGGCCACCCCGGCGGTGACCGATTCTTCGAAGTCGGCGCTTTCGGACCCGTCGGATCCGGTGCAGTTGCGGGCCACCAGCACCAACACGACGATGACCGCCAGCACCAGCAGCCCGGCCCGGAGGAGCGGACCGCTGCCGCCTGGTGATCCGTAGATCGATCCGCCGGACCGGCCCCCGCTGCTCAGTGGCTTGCGCCCCGCGAGGGGGCTGGTGGCGAGGATGGTGGCTGAATGCGGACCGATGGCCCCGTCGAGTGCCGTCACGAGGCCAGACCCTAGTGGCCGAGTTGCCCGGTCGCGCCCCGCCGGTCAGGTTCGGCGACAGCCCAGCAGACGGTTTCCACCCCGACCCACGTTGATGCCATGGACACAGACCTGATGCGATCCGGGCGTGGCCCGGACCTGAGTCTGGAACCCGTGGCGAGGGCCGAAACCGGGGTGAGCGGCAGCAACGTCGCCCCGGGGATCATCGGCCCGCACGGCCTTCTTCAGTTCGCCGTCGACGTAGATGTGCACGTTGATCGGACCGCGCGTATTGGGGTCGATGGCCCAGCCGGCGACGGTGATGGCGCCGTTGCGGCCAACGGCCCGATCGACGTGGCCGATCGGCGGGCCCCCCGGCCGCAGGCGCAGGATGCGATCGTTGACCCCGTTTGCGGTGGTGACATAGAGCGCCCCGTCGGGCCCCATCATCGGGGTTCGAAGCCGCCCGTACTGACCGGCCAGCGCGATGTCGACGCTGACCACCGCCCCGCCTCGATTCAGACGGAACATCCGGAGCGACTGGTTCTTGAGGCTGGCCACGGCGAAGGCGCCGTTCCAGATGCCCCATTCGGGTCCCCGGACGAACACCCCTCCCGACGTGGCCAGGGTGGGTGCACCCGAGGACCACACGGCCGGAACCGCGTTGGGATAACGACCCAGGTCGGTCATGGGGACCGACTCGTTGTACCCGGGCACGGGATCCCAGCCGTAGTTGCCGCCCGCTCGGATCCGGTTGATCTCGTCGTCTCGATTGGGGCCGTGCTCGACGGTCCACACCTCTCCCCGGGCCGGGCGGACGTCCAGACCCTGGAGGTTGCGATGGCCGTAGGTGTAGATGCGCCGGGTATCGGCATTGGCCGAGCCGGCGAAGGGATTGTCGGGCAGCCCGATGCCCTTGTGCCGGTGGACGCGGAGCACCTTGCCGCCCAGCGATGCCAGGTTCTGGGGATTGGTGCCCTGGGCCGCGTCGCCGGTGGCGATCATGAGTGCGCCCCGGAAGAACCGGAGGCGGCACCCCCCGTGGCGCCCGGTGACCAGGGGGATGTCGTCGACGACCGGGTCGATCACCCGTCGGGCCCGGGTGTAGCCCGGGTTGATGCGCCAGGCGATGACCTGGACCTCGGGTCCGGTGTGGGCCTGGCACGTGTAGATGCGGCGGTTCTTGGCGAATCGGGGGTCGACGACCAGCCCCATCAGACCCGACTCGCCGGCCACCAGCAGGTCGCTGAGGTCGGCCTCGAGCGTGCGTGTTGTCCCGTTGGGCAGCCGGATTCCCAATCGACCGGATCGTTCGGTGAACACCATGACCCCGTCGGGGGTGAAGCCGAGGTCCCACGGTATGGACAACCCATCGACCACCACGTCGACGTCGACGCGTGGTGGTGCGGCCATCGCCGGCGAATCAGCCAACACCACGAGGCCGGCAGCCAGGGCCAGCGTCACCACCGCAGAAACCAGTCGACGCATGGGTGCGACGCTAGCGGCCTCGGTCAGCCCGGAGTAGTCGGCTACCTTGGCGCCATTCGCCACCCTTAGGAGTCGTTCGTGACCCCCAGCGAGCTGTCGTTGTTCACCAGCAAGGAGCAGGAAATGCTGGTGGCGACCGAACCCCGTCGCCTCGACAAGCTGAGCGAGGACGAGTTGGTCGCGCTTCTGGGCCGAGTGCGCCGGGCTCGCAACAAGTACTCCGATCTGCACCGGCGCCAGGGCGCCAACGCGGTCCGTACCGCGGGGAAGCGCTACGCCTCCACCACGTCGAACACCCGGACCGTGCGCAAAGCCGAGATCCTCGAGGATGCCGTGTCGCGGGTGGCTCGGTATGTGAGTCGGGCTGCCCGGCGCAGCGCCGATGCCATCAAGGACGAGCGGCTGGCCGCTGCTCGCAAGGCCAGGTCGAAGGGCAAGGCGCAGCCCAAGGCTCCCTCGAAGAAGAAGCGGCCGGCGAACACCAAGAAGGGGAAGTCGAAGACGGCCCTCGTCCCGCCCCAGCGCAAGGGCGCCACGTCGGCGGCCAACAAACGCCAGCAGGCCGCCAAGGACAACCGCCGCTGAGCCGCCGCTGACCGTTCTGGCGGTTGGGCGCGTCATAGGTGACGCGTTGTACCGCCAGTTCGGTGGACGCGAGGATGGCGCCATGACGTTCAGCGGATTCTCGGCCGACGGTCTGGCCCTGTTGGCCGCGCTGCCCGACCACAACAAGGAGTGGTTCGCCGCCCACAAGGCCGAGTACACCGAGTTGTTGGCCGAGCCGGCCAAGGCCTTCGCCGCAGCCATGATCGGCGCCCTGCAAGACGACGTGTCGCCCGGGGTCGAGGGTCAGCCCAAGGTCAACGGGTCGATCTCGCCCATCAACAACGATCTGCGGTTCTCACCCGACAAGTCGCCCTACAAGGATCACCTGTTGTTCAAGTGGTGGGAAGGGCCCGAAAAGAAGACGGCCCCCACGTTGTGGGTGCGCATGGCGAGCAACGACGTCGGCCTGGCCACCGGCGTGATGCTGACGCCGAGGGCGCTCGAGCGCTGGCGAGAGGCAATCGATGACAACGGCAGCGGTCCAGCGCTGGCCGACGCGGTGTCGCACTTGGTGACCACCAAACAGGCCGAGGTCGTGGGCCTCGAGCTCAAGCGAGTGCCGAAGCCGTACCCCGCCGATCACCCGCGTGGCGATCTGCTCCGGCACAAGTGGCTGCAGATCCGCTGGCTCGAGCCGATGCCCGACTCGGTGGGGTCACCCGCCTTCGTCGAC
>JBPCTQ010000333.1:0-16167 GCA_051011595.1 Acidimicrobiales bacterium | reverse complement strand
GGCTCACATCACCGTTGATGCCTTCGATCTCGAGCACCGTCATGAACGACGACAGTCCACCGGAGAGCGACCGGGTGCCCAGCAGCCGACCACCCGGATCCACCCGCGCGGCCACGGCCTCCCAGTCGTGCCATTCAATGTCGATGCCGAATGGTGTCACAGCCCGGCGCAGCGGTGCAGTGGTCCTTCGCTCTAGCGAAACCCCTGGTACTTGTCGAGGAAGCGGATGGGCCGGGACAGCGCGTCCTTGCGGAACGGATCACCCAGCTCTTTGGTGCACATGACCTCGATGACCGTGGTCGTGCCGTCGTTCATCTGGGCGTCGATGGCGTCGGTGAGGGTGGCACCCACGTTGTCGAGCTTGTCGACTCGTACACCCTGGGCCCCCATGGCCTGGGCGATGTCGGCGTAGCTCTCGCCTCCCTCCAGCTCACCGGCCACGAACCGTTCGCCGTAGAAGTCGACCTGGTTCTTCTTCTCGGCCCCCCATTGGCGGTTGTGGAAGACCACCGCGGTGACCGGGATCTGATGACGAACCGCGGTCATGATCTCGACCATGCTCATGGCCCAGGCACCGTCGCCGGCGTAGGCCACAGCGGGACGGTCGGGGGCCGCCGCCTTGGCCCCGATGATGGTCGGCAGGGCATATCCACAGTTGCCCCAGCTCATGGCGGCGAAGAACGAACGAGGTTCCTCGAACCGCAGGTAGCTGTTGGCCACCGAGTTGATGTTGCCGATGTCGGTGGACACCATCACCCGAGCCGGCATGGCCCTCTCGAGCTCACGCAGCACCTGGCGGGGATGCAGCCAGTCGCTGGCTTCGTTGTCGGCCTCCTGGATCATCTTCATGCTGAACTCGTCGTGTTCGTGGGTCCAGTCGTCGAGCTCGGCCTCCCAGATCCGCTTCTCGTCGGCCGTGCGGGCGGCCCGCTCGTCGGCCGAGGCGTCACAGGCCAGAGTCCGGTCGGCCAGGCGATCGAGCAGCGCGGTGGCCGCCGCACCGGCATCGCCGTGGATCCCGACGGAGATGGGTTTCACCAGACCGAGCATCGTGTGGTCGGCATCGACCTGGATGATCTTGGCGTCGGCCGGCCAGTAATCGAGGTCATGCTGGGGCAGAGTGCCGAACGGACCCAATCGTGTGCCGAGGGCCAACACCACATCGGCCTGGGCGATCAGCTTCATGGCTGCCTTGGAGCCCTGGTAGCCGAGAGGGCCACACCACTGGGGGTGGCTGGCCGGGAACGAATCGTTGTGCAGGTAGCTGTTGACCACCGGACAACCGAGCCGCTCGGCCAAAGCCACACATTCGGCCGTCGAGTCACCCATCACCACGCCGCCGCCGGACACGATGACCGGGAACGAGGCTTCGGCCAACATGTCGGCTGCGGCATCGAGGCTCTTGGTGCCGCCCGGACCCCGGTCGAGCACCATGGGTTCGGGTATGTCGACGTCGATGTCGCCGTAGAACCGGTCACGAGGGATGTTGAGTTGGGTGGGTCCCATCTCCGACAGGGCCCGATCGAAACAGCGGGCCGTGATCTCGGCCATACGCCGTTCGTTGTTGATGTGGCCCTGGTACTTGGTGAACTCCTGGAACATCGGCAACTGGTTGGCCTCCTGGAAGCCACCCAGACCGATACCCATCGTGCCGGTCTCGGGTGTGACGATGACCACCGGGCTGTGGGCCCAGAAGGCGGCGGCGATGGCCGTCACACAGTTGGAGATGCCGGGGCCGTTCTGGCCGATCACCACACCATGGCGACCGCTCACCCGCGCGTAACCGTCGGCCATGTGGGCCGCACCCTGCTCGTGCACCACCGGCACCAGCCGGATACCGGCCGGATCGAAGATGTCCATGGCATCCATGAAGGCCGACCCCATGATGCCGAAGGCGGTGGTGACCCCATTGGCCACCATGGTCTCGACGAAGGCCTCGCTGGGCGTCATGCGGGTCATGGGATCCTCCCGGAACACGTGAGGGGACCACGACCGGCCCCCGAATCACACCAGCTTAGAACATATAACCAAAACGTGAGAGCGTCTATTGTGGCCGGTTGATCACGCAGCCTGGCTGCGGATGCCGGCACACAAGAGCTCGATCATGTCGTCGAAGGTGTCGTCGAGGTCGTGGGGATGGGGGTGACCGTCACCCGACTCGAGGTGGGCGAACCCATGGAACGCCGATCGCAGGGCCCGGGCCGCATGGACCCGATGGTCATCGTCGAGATCGAAGCCGGCCAGGGACTGAGCGATGATGTCGACGATGCGGTCGACCGCATCCTCCAGCTCGGCGTCACCGGCACAGGGCGATCGATCGGTCGCGGCATACAGGCCCGGGTGGTCGATCACCATCTGACGCCACGAATGACCCACCGCGGCCACTGCGTCGTCGCCCGACACACCGATGGCCGCGTCGGCCAGCGCGACTCCCAGGTATTCACGACCCCGCAGCCCCAAATGCCGCATCAGATCCTGGTAGCTGTCGACGTGGCGGTACAGCGCCGGCTGGCGCACCCCGAGCTCATCGGCCACCCGGGTGAGGGTGACGCTGTCGATGCCCTCACGATCGGCCACGGCCGCGGCCGCATCGACCACCCGGTCGGTATCGAGAGGTTGTCGAGCCATGGTCTCACCCGTCAGATCAGTGCACTCTCACGCAATTGTTAGAGTGTCTTGCGCCGATGTTAGCGGCGGCTGATCACGATTCGGGCACCCCACTCTGCAGCGAGGCGATCACGGCGACGTTGACGATGTCGTCGACACTGCATCCCCGCGACAGGTCGTGCATCACGCCGTCGAGTCCCTGGAGCAGAGGGCCGAACGCTTGGGCGCCCCCCAGCCGCTCGGTGATCTTGTACGCGATGTTGCCCGAATCCAGATCCGGGAAGATGAACACGTTGGCCCGGCCGGCCACCGGCGAGTCGGGTGCTTTGGCCTCCGCCACCTCGGGCACCCACGCCGCATCGAACTGGAGCTCTCCGTCGACGAGCAGATCGGGTCGGCGCTGCCGGATCAACGCCGTGGCTTCGCCCATCCGGTCGACGCGAGGATGGGCGGCGCTGCCTTTTGTGGAGAAGCTCAGCATGGCCACCGCCGGCTCGTCGGCAGCCAGCTGGCGGTACGTGGTGGCCGTGGACACTGCGATGGAAGCCAACTGATCGGTGTCGGGGTCGGGAACCACGCCGCAATCGCCATAGGCCATGGCCCGACCGTCGGGCAGCACGAAGAAGAACGAACTGCTCACCACGTCGACACCGGGTGTGGTGCCGAGCACCCGAATACCGGCCCGGATCACGTCGGGGGTGGGTCGGCTGGCCCCGGCCACACAACCGGCGGCCCAACCGGTCTTCACCAACGCGGCCGCGATGATCAGCGGATCGTCGACATCGAGGGGTCGACCCGCCCATGGCCCGTCGACCACCGCCGCCAACTCGGCGACCAACTCGTCGGCGGCCGCGTGGCCGACCTCGGCCAGGGTGGCGACGTCACGTCCGATCACCACTGGGTCGACCAGGCCGTCGCGGGCCAGCCGATCGGCCGCCTGCACGGCTCGGTCGTCGCCGGCATCGGCCAGGATGATCCGGCGACGAGATGCGCTGGCTCGCTCGTACCACGCGCGCAGCAGGTCGCTCATGGTGGCGGCGGTCAGCCCTTCCCGCGCCAGGGAATGAGACGAGCCTCGAGGAATCGCATGATCACGTCCATGAGGACACCGAGCACGGCGATGATGATGATGCCCACCACCATCACGTCGAGACGGAAGAAGTTACGAGCTCGGAACACCATCGAACCGAGGCCGGTGTCGGTTCCGACCAGCTCGGCCGCGACCAGCGTGCCCCACGAGACACCGAGGGCGACCCTCACTCCGGTGAACAGCTCGGGTAGGGCGTTGGGGAGGATCACCCGGAACAGGATCTGGGTCTTCGACGCCCCCAACGAATACGCGGCGCGAACCTTGGAAAGACTGACGGTTCTCACCCCCGAACGGGCGGAGATGATCATGATCCAGATGGACGCGAAGATCAGCAGACGCACCGCGCTCGGGTCGCCGATACCGAACCAGATGATGAACAGGGGAAGCAGCGCCAGGGGCGGGATCGGTCGAAACAGCTCCACCGGCGTGTCGAGGAAACCTCGCAGTCGACTGGACAGACCCATGGCGAACCCGATCGGGACACCCAACAGAATCCCCCAGAACATGCCCCGCACCACGCGCCAGAGGCTGGTGCGGGTGTGTTCCCAGAGCGTGACGTTGCCGAACCCCTCGGTGCGAAGATCGTTGAACGCCGTCCAGGTATCGGGGATGGACGGGAAGGTCCGGGGCCCGAGCACGAGGGTGTAGCTGTCCTCGTCGCAGTCCGCAGACCGCTCGCAGGCGGCGATGACGTCGGCATCGCTGAGCGAGTCCTCGTTGGCCTCAGCCGCCGCTTCCTCCTGGGCACGGAAGTCGTCGGGAAAACCCCACGGGGTGGTGGCCACGAACCAGAGCAGGAGCAGCAGGAACAGGGCGAACAGGCTCCACAGCGGACGGCTGCGAACGGCACTGGCGTCGCCGAAGGTGACGGTCTTGCGAGCGTTCTGACCTCGGCCGGGCCGTTTCCACCAGCGACTCTGTTCCCGCTGCTCGATGAAGTCTTCGTTGGCGAGCCCGCCCGGCCCGCTTGCGGCCGATCCCATCGACATCGTTCAGCCCCCCTCGTGGCCCATGATCTGCTCTTCCATCTCCCAAATGATGGACAGGACCTCTTCGCGTTTTTCGATGAACTCGGCGGAAGCCTTCAGCTCGCGAGGTTCGACGCTCAGGCCCACCTCGGCGAACGGCAGCGTGTAATCGCGGTCGATACGCCCCGGTCGGGGGGCCATCACGAACATCCGATCGCCGAGGAACAGTGCCTCCTCGACCGAGTGGGTTACCAACACGATGGTCTTGCCGGTTTCTTTCCAGAGTTTGAGAATGAGCCCCTGCATCTTCTCTCGAGTCAGCGCGTCGAGCGCGCCCAACGGTTCGTCCATCAGGATCACGTCGGGATCGTTGGCCAGGCAGCGAGCCAGGGCCACCCGCTGCTGCATGCCGCCCGAGAGCTCGTACACCGCCTTGTCGCCGAACCCCTGGAGGCCGACGGTCTGGAGCAGATCCTCGACACTGGCCGCGGTCTCGGACCGATTGGATCGATTCATCCGAGGACCGAACGAGATGTTCTTGGCCACCGACAACCACTCGAACAACGCACCCTGCTGGAACACCATGCCCCGGTCCTGCCCGGGCCCGGTGATCGGGTCACCACCGAGCTGCACCGAGCCGGCGGTCGGGGCGAGAAAGCCGGCCAGGATGTTGAGCAGTGTCGTCTTGCCGCATCCGCTCGGGCCCAGCAGCGTCAGCAGCCGGCCGCCCTCCAGATCGAACGAGACATCGTGCAGGGCCTGCACATGATCGCCGTTGGGAAGCTCGTAGCGCATCCCCACGGCACTGACTTCGAGATCCTTCATCCAGTTCCCCCGGAGCTGGTGTGGAATGAGAGGTGCCGGGACCGGATCGGCCCCGGCACCTCATCATTTCATGACATCAGATCGCTATCTCGGATCAACCGGCCATGGCTGCTTCGAGGTAGGTGGTGTCGACGAAGGGACTGAAGTCGTCGAGCACCGAGTCGATCTCACCCGTGTCGACGAAGGTCTGCAACTGCTCCTTCATGTTCTCCTGGACGTAACCACCCAACCAGTCGGGTCCGGCCTGCTCCTCGAGCGTCGGGAACGAGAACCAGAGTTCACCGGCCAGGAAGTTGCCGACGTCTTCCATACCCGCCGCCTGGGCGATGGTCGGGTTGTTGGTGTCGGGGTCGGCAGCCCAGGTGTCGTTGAAGTCCTGGGTGGCGGACAGGAAGTTGGTGACCACGTCGGGATACTCCTCACCGAAGCCGGTGGGGATCGACACGATGTCGTAGGTGAAGATGCCGATCTCGGCTTCCTGCTCGGCGCCAGTCATGATGACGTTGCCGCCGGCGTCGAGCATGGTGACAACCGACCCACCGAAGGCGCAGCCGACATCGATGTCGCCTGCTTCGAACGCAGCCGCAGTGGTCGGACCACTCTCGGCCGGAACGATGGTGAGGTCATCGAGGTTCACACCGAGGAAGCTCATCATCTCGAGCATCTTGTAGTGGGTGACGTTGCCGATGGGTGTCATCACGGTCGCCCCCGCGAGGGTTTCGGCCGCATTCTCCTGCGTGACACCGAGCTCACCGCGGGCGACACAGTTGTCGGCCTCGGCGTAGGACACGGCCACACCCACGATGCGGATGTCGGCGCCGTTGTTGGCGAAGTTGGCGAACGGCGTCAGACCCTGGGAGTAGCTGATGTCGATGTCGCCGGACTCCATGGCTTCGGCCATCTCGCCACCGTTGGCGAAGGGCACCCAGTTGATGGGTACACCAACGGCGTCCCCGAACGAACCGTCGGCCTGGCCGATCTGGTTGGGCGTGGGCCACTCGGCGAAGTAGGCGACGTTGAGCTCTTCGAGCTCCATCATCTCGCCATCGGCGGCCTCGTCGCTCATCTCATCGGCGGCTTCGTCGCTCATCTCGTCGGCGGCTTCGTCGCTCATCTCATCAGCGGCTTCGTCGGCGGCCTCGTCGCCGCCGTCAGCGGCTTCATCACCACTGGCTGCGGTGGTCGTGGACGAGTCGTCACTGCCGGTTTCGCCATCATCGTCGCTGCCGCAAGCAGCCGCGAAGAGGACGAACACCAGCAATAGAGCGAAAAATCGCTTCATGGTTGGTCTCCTTGTTCGGGTACGCAGTGCATGATCGGCAACCAGGTGGTCACTGACCGGTGTGTCCGGAGGTTCGAGGTGAACGCACACCTCGACCCGTCGAACCGTCTCCCGGAACGGAGCACAACAGCCGGCTGTTGATCATCGAACAACGTCATCGTGTCTCCCCCCTCCAGGAACGTCGGGTGGGCAGCCGTAACCATCTGGGTCGCAGTCCCCACGTCGAGCGGCAGCACTCTATGTGCTGATGCGGCGCCTCGTGCACCGCGGCGGTCGATTGTCATATTCGCACATCGGACTCATGGGCGACCGGCCAGCCAGTGCTCGACCATACCGAGCACCTGATCGATGCGGCCCATCAGATCGTCGAGAACGGCTCGATCGGCCACAAGGGGTGGCGAGATCGTCAACATGGTGGCCCCCCGGTCGTCGGCCCGAATGGTCATCTTCGTGTCGCGCACGAACTGATTGAGCAGACCACCCTGGAGCTCACCCCGCTCGTCGTCGTTCAGTTCGCGCCCCGTGCGAGCGTCGGCCATCAGCTCGACGGCGTGGAAGTAACCGGCGCCGCGTACGTCCTTGACGCAGTGGTGGGTGGCCATCAGCGCCTCGAGCGACGAGATGAAGTAGTCCTCGTGGTCGTTGACGTTGGCCAGCACGTGCCCCTCGTGCAGGGCCCGCATGTTGGCCACCGCCACCGCGGTGGCGACCGGGTGGCCCCCGAAGGTGGAACCGTGCATGTAGGTGCCCATGGGCGAGTCCCAGATGGCATCGACCAGCGGTTTGCGCATCACCACCCCACCGAGGGGCTGATAGGCGCTGGTGACGCCCTTGGCGAAGGTGATCAGATCGGGCACCACCCCGAAACGGGAACTGGCGAACCAATGGCCCAGGCGACCGAACGAGTTGATGACCTCGTCGGCGCACAGCAGCACGCCGTACTTGTCGCAGATGCGGCGCAGTTCCTGCCAGTAGCCGTCGGGAGGCACTAGCGCCCCGCGCCCGTTCTGCACCGGCTCGGCAATCACCATGGCCACGGTCTCGGGGCCCTCTTCGAGGATGCGGGCCTCGATGGCCTGCACACACTCGAGATCGGCAGCCGAACCACCGTCGGGCACCTCGGCTCCCAGCGTGTTCGGCACCCGCCGCACACCGTCCCACAACATCGGTCGGAACGGGTCCTGGAACTTGGGGATCCCGGTCACCGCCAGCGCACCCAGCGTGGTGCCGTGGTACGACCACTCGCGCGCGATCACCTTGTAGCGGGCGTCGTCACCCTGGCTGAGGTGGTAGCTGCGGGCGAACTTGAGGGCCGACTCCACCGCCTCGGATCCCGAGTTGACGAAGAACACCTCGTCGAGGTCGCCCGGCGCGACCTCGGAGATCATGGTGGCCGCCTCGATGGCCGGTTCGTTGGCCCACCCCCACGTGGGGAAGTACGCCAGTTGATCCATCTGCTTCGATGCCGCGGCGGTGATGTCGGAGCGGCCGTGGCCGATGTTGGTACAGAACAGACCGGCCAACCCATCGAGGTAGCGGTTGCCGTCGGTGTCCCAGACGTAGCAGCCCTCGCCGCGCTCGATGGTGACGAGCCCGTCGCTGCGCCAAGCCGCACCGTTGGTGAAGTGCGGCATGAGATGGGCCTGCGCCTCAGCCCTGTGGTCGTGCGTTCTCGATGCGTTCATGTCCGCGGTCACCCCCGATTTGTGCACACTTGTTGTGCGATAGACTAACACCAATACGTTAGAACTCATAGCCTGAATGTGAGGCTGTCTAACAGGGGGTGGAATGGCCCAGAGGCCCGCAGGTGCACAGGTGGTGGTGGTCGGCGGGGGCATCGTGGGTTGCAGCGTCGCCTATCACCTGTCGTTGCGGGGTTTCACCGACGTGGTGCTGCTGGAACGCAACACCTTGACCAGCGGTACCACCTGGCACGCCGCCGGTCTGGTGGCCCAGCTCCGGGCCACCCACAACATGACCAAACTGGCCGCCTACAGCGGCGAGCTCTACCAACAACTCGAAGCCGACGGTCATCCCACCGGGTTCCGTCGCACCGGTTCGATCGCAGTGGCCGCCGACGACCAGCGACTCGAAGAGCTGGTGCGGGGCGCCGACATGGCCCGCTGCTTCGGTGTCGACATCTCGCCCGTCGGGGTGCACGAGATGGCCGAGATGTGGCCGCTCATGCACACCGACGACCTCATCGGCGGGGTCTGGGCCCCCGGTGACGGCCAGACCAGCCCGGTCGACACCACGATGGCGCTGGCCGCCGCGGCGCGGGCGAACGGGGTTCGCATCTTCGAGAACACCGCCGTCACCGATCTGCTCGCCGAGAACGGAACGGTCACCGGCGTGGCCACCGACCAGGGCGACATCACCGCCGAATACGTGGTCACGTGTGCCGGTCTCTGGTCGCGCCACCTGGCGGCCCGGGCGGGTGTGGCCCTTCCGCTACACGGCTGCGAGCACTTCTACCTGGTCACCGAACCGATCGAGGGCATGCTCGCCGGTGCGCCCACGCTGCGTGACCCGGGCAGCAACGTGTACATCAAAGAAGAGACGGGAAGGCTGCTGGTGGGCTTTTTCGAGCCGGTGGCCAAACCGATCGACGCCCCGCAGCTGCCCGACAAACCCTTCGTGCAGCTCGACGACGACTGGGAACACCTCAGCGACGTCTTCGAGGCAGCGATACACCGGCTGCCCATTCTCGGTGAGGTCGGCATCCGTCTGTTCTTCAACGGCCCCGAGAGCTTCACGCCCGACGACGCCTATCTCCTGGGCGAGACACCCGAGCTGCGCAACCACTTCTGCGCGGCCGGGTTCAACTCGGTGGGTATCCAGTCCGCCGGCGGGGCCGGTCGGGTGCTGGCCGACTGGATCGTCGACGGTCGACCACCGATGGATCTGGCCGACGTCGACGTTCGTCGCTTCCACCCGTTCCAGGCCAATCGGCGGTACCTACAGGACCGGGTCACCGAATCACTCGGGCTGCTGTACGAGATGCACTGGCCGTTCCGCCAGTACGCCACCGCACGCGGCGTGCGTCGATCGCCGTTCCACGATCGCCTCGAAGCGGCCGGTGCGTGTATGGGCGAGGCATCGGGTTGGGAACGGCCCAACTGGTACGCCCCGTCTCCCGACGAGGCGAGGTATGCCTACTCCTACGGGCGCCAGAACTGGTTCGACCGGTCGGCCGTCGAACACCGAGCCACCCGCGAGGCGGTGGCGTTGTTCGATCAGACGTCGTTCTCGAAGTTCGAGGTGCGGGGCCGCGACGCCGCCGTGGCCCTGAACCGGATCTGCGCCAACAACATCGACGTCGAACCGGGCACCACCGTCTACGGCCCGTGGCTCAACGAGCGCGGCGGCATCGAGGCCGACCTCACCGTGAGTCGCCAGGCCGAAGACCGGTTCCTGGTGATCAGTGCGGTGGCCACCCAGAACCGCGACCGGGATTGGCTGCACCGGCACCTACCCGACGATCGCCACGTGACCGTCACCGACATGACCTCGGCCTACGCGGTGCTGGGAGTGATGGGACCGCACAGTCGGGCCCTACTGCAATCGGTGAGTGATGCCGACTTCGGACCGGACGCCTTCCCGTTCGGGGCCACCCGCTCGGTCGACATCGGCTACGCACCGGTGACCGCGCTGCGCCTCACCTATGTGGGCGAGTTGGGATGGGAGCTCTACATCCCCACCGAGTTCGCGCTGCACGTCTACGAGACACTCACCGCGGCCGGACCCGATCATGGCCTGCAGCTGGCCGGCTACCACGCCATGAACGGCCTCCGGATGGAGAAGGCCTACCGCCACTGGGGCCACGACATCACCGACGAGGACACCCCACTCGAAGCCGGGTTGTCTTTCGCGGTGGCCTGGGACAAGGCCGGGGGGTTCATCGGTCGCGATGCCTTGTTGCGCCAACGAGAGACAGGGGTCAGCCGACGGCTGGTGCAGTTCAAGCTCGACGACCCCGAACCGTTGCTGTACCACGACGAACCGATCCTGCGCGACGGCGAGCTCGCCGGCCACACCACGTCCGGTATGTACGGCCACACGGTCGGGGCCGCGCTGGGTATGGGCTACGTCGCCTCCCCGCCGGACATGGGCCGGGCCGATGTCCTCGACGCTCGTTTCGAGATCCAGGTCAACGGACGGCGAGTGACCGCCACCCCCTCGTACCGGCCGTTCTTCGACCCCGACAATCGCCGGATCCGCGACTGAGGTCACCAATACCCTTGACAGCGAGGCAGTTGCGGGGTGCGATGAAGACACGGCTTCGTCAGGAGAACGGTCATGAAGGTCCGCGAGATCCTCAACCGCAAGGGTGACGCCGTTGCCACGGTCGCTCCCGGAGACAGCGTCGCCCAAGCGGTGCGGCGGCTGGCCCAGCACGGTGTCGGCGCCCTCGTGGTGTCGGAGAACGAGACCACCATCGACGGCATCATCTCCGAACGCGACGTGGTTCGGGCCATCGAGAAACGTGGACCCGACATCCTCGACGAGAGCATCAGGTCGAACATGACCGCCGACGTGCACACCTGCGGGCTCGACGACCACATCGATCAGCTCATGCGCACCATGACCGATCAGCGCATCCGCCACCTGCCGGTCGTCGACGAGGCCGACGGTCTGGTCGGCATCATCAGCATCGGCGACGTGGTCAAGCGCCGCATGGACGAGCTCGAGAACGAGAACCGCCAGCTCAACGACTACATCACCGGTCGCTGACGGGCCCGATCCGCCAGCCCCGAGCGGGCCAGATGTCGGTCGAGGTCAGTCGCCGTGTCGGTGCGGAACCATCGGCGTCGCCGGAGGGTGGCCGTCGGCCAACCACTGTCGGGTGCCGGCGGTGGCTTCCTCGATGAGCTCGTCGGTCTGGGAGAAGTCGATGGGCGTGACGGTGATGGGACACGGCGGCGGTATGAGGTGCACCGGTACGGGATAGTCCCGTTCGGACGTCTCGAGAACCAGCCGCTGTTGCACCAGCAGGGCCACGGCGTGCATCGCCATGGCGAACGCACTGTCGGGCGGCGCGTCGAGCGCACACGAGTAGCCGGTGGAGAGCACCCACACCTCGGTGGCCCCCAGCTCGATGGCGGTGGTGATCGGCGTGTTGTTCACCACGCCGCCATCTATGAGAGGACGACCGTTGATCGAGACGGGTTCGAAGACCGCCGGAAGGGCCGCGCTGGCCATCACCGACTCGAGCGCGGGCCCTTCACTGAGGATGACCTCGGTGCCGGCGATGGCGTCGGCGGCCACCACGTGGAACGGGATCGACGAGTCCTCGATGCGTTCGAAGCGCAGGTGGCGGCGCAGCAGGCGGCGCAGGCCGCTGTTGGGAACGAAGTGGTTGGTCTGCCCGAGAAAACCCCGCAGGCCGGTGAGCGGCCGGATCGGGAACAGGTCGCTGCGCTCCAATGACCGCCACACCGTGGCCAGGCCTTCGACGTCACCGCCACCGGCCAACCACGACCCGTTGACGGCGCCCACCGAGGTGCCCACGATGAGGTCGGGGGTGACGTCGTGGTCGTGCAGAGCCCGGAGCATGCCGACCTGGACCGAACCCAGGCTGGCTCCTCCCGAGAGCACGAACGCAACGGTCACGAGCAGGCAACCCCGGTCGGCGACCGCATCTTCCTGGTGGCGTCAGGCCGGTGTGGGGTGCGCGGTGATCCAGGCGCCGTAGCCACCGATGATGTCGGAGACGTCGGTGAAACCGGCTTCTCGCAACAGGCTGGCTGCAACCGACGATCGGTATCCACCGGCACAGAACACCACGGTCGGGGCGGTCGCATCGAGTCCATCGAGTTGGCCGCGTAGCTGGCCGACCGGTATCGGTTTGGCCCCGTCGATGGATCCGAGGCGGATCTCTCCGGGATTGCGGATGTCGATGAGCTGGAGGTCGGGCATCTCGTTGTGGCGTTGATCGAATTCGGCGGCCGTGAGCCGTGAGGCGGGGGCGACCCGCTCGGGGTGAGCGGTCATCACCTCGAGGGGCTCGTCGAGGTACCCCACCACCCGGTCGAATCCGATGCGGGCCAGGCGGTTCTTGGCCTCCACTTCGAATCCCTGGTCGACCACCAGCACGATGTCGACATCACTGGGCACAACCGACCCGGCGAACTCGGCGTAGCGACCGTTGAGGCCCACGTTGATGGAGCCGATCAGATGGCCCCGAGCGAAGTCCTCGGGGTCACGCCCGTCGACGATGAGGGCCCCACCTTCCACCAAGGCGTCGAAGGCGGCCAGATCGAGCGACTCGGGGACGGCTTCTTCGTCGAGCAGGGGGCGGTCCTTGCGATTGAGAATGGCGTCGTACACGAAGTAGTCGGGCGCCGGGGGTTGCCCCTCGGTGACCAGATCGATGAACGTCGCCTTGTCGGGTGCGAGCAGGGCGTAGTTGTTGGCCCGTTGGTCACCCATCGTCGACCAGGTCTCGGTCGAGAGGTTCTTGCCGCACGCCGACCCGGCCCCGTGGGCGGGGTACACCCGCGTTGCGTCGGGCAGGGGCAACAGCTTGTTGTGCAGGCTGTCGTAGAGCTGGTCGGCCAGCTCGTCGCGGGTGAAGCCGATGGAGGCCAGCAGGTCGGGCCGGCCGACGTCGCCGATGAAGAGCGTGTCACCGGTGAGCACGCCATAGGGTTCGGCGTCGTCGGCGTGTTCCCACACCACGATGCTGAGCGACTCCGGGGTGTGCCCGGGGGTGTGCCGGAACTCGAGCACCACCTCACCCAGCGAGATTCGTTCGCCGTCTTGTACCTTGCGGGACTCGAACTCGGTTTCGGCCACCGACGAGTAGACGATGTCGGCCCCGGTGGCGTCGGCCAGCTCGAGGTGCCCCGACAAGAAGTCGGCATGGAAGTGGGTCTCGATGATCAGCTCGATGGTGAGACCGTCGGCCTCGGCATCGGCCACGTACTCGGCCGTGTCGCGACGAGGATCCACCACCACAGCCCGGCCCGTGGTCTCGTCACCGATGAGGTACGAGGCGTGGGAAAGACAGTCGAGGTAGTACTGGGTGAACTTCATGACGTCGGTGCTCCTTGCTCCGTATGTCCGTACATTCTGGGATAGGGGATGGGATAGGGGTTCATTCATCAACCGTCGTCGGGCAGGGCCAACATGCCGCCGGCCAGGTTTACCACGTCGACAAAACCTTCGGCTGTGAGGAATCGGGCCGCCTGTGCACTGCGGCCGCCACTGCGACACAGCAGCACCACCGGCAACGACGGATCGGGTTCGTCGAGCCGGCCGGCCAACTCGCCGAGCGGGATGTTCATGGCTCCCGCGAGGGTGCCGCCGGCCACTTCGTGGGGTTCGCGGACGTCGACCAGCTGACCGTCGTCGCCCACAACTGCGGCATAGTCGGCCACTGGATGATCCCGGTGCGTGCGGTCAGACATGGTGGGGTACCTCCGGTTCGGGAGAGTCGGTCTCGCGCACTGCTGGGCGCTCGTCGATGCCGAAGCGGCGTCGATCGGCCGGACCGGTCCGGTGGGCACGGATGGCGGCGAGTGCATCGCTGGTCGAGGCATGGATGTGATCGCCGAGCGCGGCCCAGATGCCGGCCCGCCACAACACATCACGGACCGGACCCTTCACGTCGGCGAGGTGCAGGTCCACTCCCCTCTCCCGGAAGTCGTCGACCACCTCCGACACCATGTCGGCCCCCGTGGCGTCGAGATCGTTGATCCCCGACGCATCGAGCACCAGGGCACCGGTGTCGGCGTGGGCCAGCAGCAACTTCTTGACGTGGGCCGAGTTGGCGAAAGAGATGGCGGCGTCGATGCGGAGAACTCGAACACCGTCGACGGTCTGGGCCTCGGGAAATCGCTCGACGTTGCGATAGTTGGTGGTTCCGGCGATGTGGCCCAGCACTGCACTGTGGGGCATCGACATGCGGGCGAACACCACCAGGATGGAGGCCACCACCGCCACCAAGATGCCCAGCTCGATGCCCAGGGTGAGGGTGGCCACGAAGGCCACCACCAGACCGATGGCATCGGATCGTTTCACCGCCACGATGTGGCGCATCTCGGCCACGTCGATCAGCCCCACCACTGCGGCCACGATGATGGCCCCCAACGCCGCGTTGGGGAGGGAGGTGAGCAGCGGGGTGAGCACGGCCAGCGTGAGCAGCACGAGGCCCGCGGTGATGATCGAGGCCATCGGGGTGCGAGCGCCGGCCGTGTCGTTGACGGCGGTACGAGAGAACCCGCCAGTGACGGGGTAGCCACCGAAGAAGCCCGACGCGACATTGGCCGCCCCCAGGCCGATCAGCTCACGGTTGGCGTCGACGTCGTAGCGATGGCGGCGGGCGTACACCTTGGCCACCGCGATCGACTCCATGAAACCGACCAGCGTGATCACCGCGGCCGAGGCGGCCAGGCTGGAAACGAGCGATCCGTCGAAGTCGGGCAGGCCGAAAGCCGGCAGGGAGTCAGGAATGTCGCCGACCACCTTCACACCCTCACTCTCGAGGTCGAAGGCTTCCACGGCGAGGATGGAACCGACCACCACCACCAGCGCGGCCGGCACTCGGGGGGCCCATCGTTTCATCGAGAACAGCACAACCAGGGAGGCGAACCCGACGACCATGGTCGTGCTGTTGGCTTGGCCCAGATTGTCGAACACCTCACGAACGGTGTCGAAGAAGTGTTCTTGGCGTTCGACGGTGATACCGAAGAGGTGTTTGGCCTGCGAGAAGCCGATGATGATGGCGGCGGCCGCGGTGAAACCCACCAGCACCGAGTGCGACAGCAGGTTCACCAGGAAGCCGAGTCGCCCCACCCCCAACACGATGTGTATGACCCCCACCATCACGGCCAGCAACGCCGCCGCCGTCAGGTAGCCGGCGGTGCCCTCATCGACCAGGGGCACCAGAGCCGAGGCGGTGAGCAGCGACACGATGGCCACCGGCCCCACCGCCAGCTGCCGGGAGGTGCCGATGAGGGCGTAGACCACCAGTGGCACGGTGGCGGCGTAGAGCCCGACCGCCGGCGGCAGACCGGCCAGCTGGGCGTAGGCCATGGCCTGGGGTACCAGCATCGCCCCCACCGTGAGACCGGCGGCCAGGTCACCTCGCAGCTGCGGGCGGCCATACCCGGAGGCCCATGCGGGGCGGAATCGGGAGGCCTCGATCTGCATATGTCCAAATGTACGTACTTTTGATCGGAACGTCAACCCCGTGGTCGAATTCGGGACCTACCCGACGGTGTGAAGAGTGTCGGTGGGGGTGGGTAGGTTGGGGTCATGGAGATCGAACATGTGTTCGAGGCAGTGTTGGAGACAGTGTCGGAAGATCCGGCAGTGTTGTCCGACGATGCGTTGACCACTGGTTTGGTGGCGTGTGCTCGGGGGCGGGCCTATCTCGATGCTCGCGAAGC
>JBPCTQ010000332.1:0-2650 GCA_051011595.1 Acidimicrobiales bacterium | reverse complement strand
GGCGGTGGCTACGTGAGCCTGTCGGCCGACGGTCTGTCGGCGGGAACCGGCTACTACATGATGGCCAAGGACCAGCTGGCGAGGTTCCGGGCCGCGGTGGACGAGTCACGCTCGGGCCGCAAGCTCGAGAGCACCGTGGCGGCGCTCAAGGACTCTGGTGTCGAAGTGACGGCCCACGACGTTCTCAAGACGGCTCCCCGGGGGTACTCCACCGATCACCCGCGGATCGAGTTGCTCCGGATGAAGGGTTGCGTCGCCTGGCAGCAGTGGGACGTGGGCGCATGGCTCGGGACCGCTGAACCCAAGGACCGGGTCCTGGGCTTGCTCGGCGCCGCGAAACCGTTGGTGCGCTGGCTCGACACCAACGTGGGACCGACCGAGCTCGTCGACGACTGACGGGGCGGCCCTGTTCAGCCCACCGAGACGGTGGCCTGCATCTCGGGGTGGAGCACACAGAACAGCGGATACTCACCGGGCGCGTCGAACGCCAGCTCGAAGCTCTGGCCGGTGCCGAGCACGCCGGAATCGAAGTCACTGGTGGGATCCAACGCCGAGCCCGATGTCACGGTGTGGGGCACACTGTCGGCGTTGGCGAACACGATCGGCTCGCCGACATCGGCGTTGATGTCGCCGTAGTCGAAGTTCACGATCGGTGCGGGCACCACACCCTCGTTCGCGTTGACCGTCTTCTGCTCACGCAGCTGCTCGGGTGAGTCGGCCAGGGGCCAGATGTTCGGGTTGTACATCGAGAACACCCCACCCTGCGGGTCGTGCTCGGGCACCACATAGGCGTGCATCATCCAACTCGACACGATGGGAATGAAGAAGCCACCACTGGCTTCGCACTCTTCCCGGCTCATCGGAACCCCCGCTTCGGCTTCTTCGGGCTCGATGACGTCGACGTTCTCGAGCTCGGAACCACCGCAGGTGTTGAGGTGGAGGTGCCAGTTGTCGAGGTCGCCGGCGAAGGCCTCGGGATGCTCGTCGGACATTGCGATGTTGAAGACGGCCCCTACCGGCCGGAATCCATCCTCACCGGAGAATGCCCCGTCTTCACACCGGCCGAGCTCGGACCGGGGAATGAACTCACCGCCGTCCTTGGCGAACAGGATCATCTGAGGCCGGTCGGGATTGAACTCGCTACCCGCCCCCGGGTCGACCACGTGGATTCCCATGTTGGCGTTCTGGGTACTGCTCACCGCCATCCCGGCGGCGCAGGCCGCGTCGAGATCCTCGTACTGGTTCACCGCCGCGTTCACCCGCGCCAACTGGTCGAGCAGCGCACCCAACGTCTCGCGATCCATCTCCAGGTAGTCGGGGAGCTCCTCCCCGCTTTCGTACAACGCCTCGAGTTCGGTGTAGGAGCAGTCCCGGTCGAGCTGCTGGCACCGGACCTGGCGCCCCTGCGGGCCCTCGATCAAGGTGGGCACCACCTCGCCGGCCTGGTCCTGGTACACGTATCGGCTGAATCCGTAGGCACCGACCGACGAGTCCGGAAGCACGTCGGGCAGCGACGCATCGTTGGCCGCCTGCGGTGCCAGCGCGGCCTCGGCGCTGTAGTCGGGTGTGGTGGCCGGTGGCGCCTCGCTCGTGGTCGGTGTCGACGCGGCCAGGGCGGCGTCGTCTACCGTCGAGGTCGGCGACGTCGAATCAGATGTGGCGGTCACCTCGCCATCGCTACTGCAGCCGACGGCGATCATGGCCACGGCCGCGGCAATAGCCATCCAACGATACGTATTGGTCACAGAGACCTCCCCCAACGGGAACACTGTGTCACGGCCCAAAGCCGAGACACAACGCCATGGTGCCGAAATCGCACCGCGAACAAGCCGGTTCTGGTCAGGCCGGTGACTCGCCGGTCTGGTGCGGAACCAACAGCTCGGCCGACATGTCGTCGCGGCAGCTGGCGCAGATGCCGTGGCTGATCGGCGGAAACGACGTCCGCTCCAACATGCGGGTGGCCTCGACGAGCACTTCGATGTCGATCCACTGCGTCTGGTGCTCACCCCGCCCGCACCAACTGCACAACAACACCGGTTGCGCATCGGGTTGGCGGGGGGCGTTCGGGTCGAGCAGAGCCACCGTGGGTCGAGATTCCTCGAACACGAGAACCGAGCGGAAGTGCACACTCCCGTCGGAACTCGGGGTGATCGTCATCTCGAACCACCGCCGGGTGTCGGTCGCATCACAGCGCAGCGGCACCTGCGCCGACCGCTGGGTGGCCCGCAGGCGCTGGACCAGCACCTGCCACAGTTCCCGCACCTCATCGCGGTCGAAGTAGCTCCACAGGGAGCGGTCGCTGTCGAGGACGGTCAGCTCGGGAGCATTGTTGTCTGTGGCAAAGGCCCCCCAGCCGTTCGCCACCTCGGTGACGACGTCGTCGGCGTCGATCCAGTAGTCGACGACCATCGGCGACGGCGCGCCGTCCGCCGGCGGGGCTTTCGGTGCGCTGGATGCGGCCGCCTGCTCGGCCGTGACGGTCGCCTCGATTCCGGCCCAGATCTCGGCCGGCGGAGCGACCCGTTCGAAGTCGGCGGCTTCGACCTCGGCCAGGACCCGACCAACCCGGTCGACGTCGGCCGGGTCGATTTCCAGGCCGTCCTCGTTGCCCTGCATACGGCGAGGCTACCCGGCCCGATCGGCCCTCAGG
>JBPCTQ010000331.1:0-8560 GCA_051011595.1 Acidimicrobiales bacterium | reverse complement strand
GACGGCGACGGGTCGCTGGCACTCCGCCCGCAGGGGGCAGCCTACCCACCCCTTCACCGAAAGCGGGCGAATGCTCACAGGCTGCGCGATTACTTCCCCTACTCGCGCCGCTTCGTCTTGTTTGGTCTCGGTTGTGACCTGACAGAGTCGTGGGGCCGCATCGTCGACTGATGCGGCGCTCCTGACGGGGCTGCGCCGGAGGCGCGGACCCGGGGCCTCATCCGTCGGCCCCTTGGTTTCGTACCGTTGTCGGATCGGGCGAGGTCCTGTTGACGGACCCGGTCGCTCGTCCCTCGCTCCCTTGGTTGGGTGCCGTTTTGCGTCTGAACGAGTCAGGCGGCGCGGCCGAGATTGCGTTGGTTGGCGGTCATATCGACCGCTTTGTGACGCCAGGTCGCGCCGGGTCACGGAGACGTGGCCGACCGGGTGACAGGCCCCACCAACCAGTCAGCCTGGCCATCCGATTTGGTCGATACGGTTGATCGAACACTCGTTCGCAATTACACTGTTGTCGTTCGTGCGGCCAAGAGTGTCAGAGGACCTTCGTAGGGTCGGAGCCGACGACAAATCATCACACCCCAAGGAGATCGCAGTGGAGCGAGACAAGGCCCTCGACATGGCACTGAGCCAGATCGAGAAGAACTTCGGTCAAGGCGCCGTCATGAAGATGGGCGAGAAGTCCACCATGAACATCGAGGCCGTCCCCACCGGGGCACTGGCGCTCGATCTGGCGCTCGGTATCGGTGGGCTGCCTCGGGGCCGCGTCACCGAGATCTTCGGTCCCGAATCCTCGGGTAAGTCCACCCTGGCCACCCATGTGGTGGCCGAGGCCCAGCGCAACGGTGGCATCTGTGCCTACATCGATGCCGAGCACGCCATGGATCCCGTCTACGCCAAGGCCATCGGAGTCGACATCGACGAGTTGTTGATCTCCCAGCCCGACACCGGTGAACAGGCGCTCGAGATCTGCGACATGTTGGTGCGTTCGGGTGCCATCGACGTCATCGTCATCGACTCGGTGGCCGCACTCACACCCCGAGCCGAGATCGAAGGCGACATGGGCGACACCCACGTCGGCCTCCAGGCCCGACTCATGTCCCAGGCCCTGCGCAAGCTCACCTCCAACCTCAACAAGACCAAGACCATCCTCATCTTCATCAACCAGCTCCGGGAGAAGATCGGGGTCATGTTCGGGTCGCCCGAGACCACCCCTGGTGGCCGGGCTCTCAAGTTCTACTCGTCGGTCCGGCTCGACATCCGCCGCATCGAGTCGCTCAAGGACGGGGCCGAGGTGGTGGGCAACCGCACCCGGGTCAAGGTGGTCAAGAACAAGGTGGCCCCACCGTTCCGCCAGGCCGAGTTCGACATCATGTACGGCCAGGGCATCAGCCGCGAAGGGTCGGTGCTCGACCTCGGGGTCGATCTCGACGTGGTCAAGAAATCGGGTGCTTGGTACACCTACGAAGGTGAACAGCTGGGTCAGGGTCGGGAGAACTCGAAGAACTTCCTGACCGAGAACCCCGAGGTGATGGTGGAGATCACCGATCGGGTCATGCGGGCAGCCATGCCCGAACAGTACGAAGAGACGGTCGATGTCACCGACGGCACCGATGGTGAGGAGCCCGACGACGAGGCCTTCACCGATGCCGACGAGGAACCGATCACCCTCGACGAATGATGTACGAGTAGGGGCGATTCGCCGGCACGGCGAACCCATCGACGACCGTCGGCCTTCCCCCGGGCCGGCGGTCGTCGCCTTTTTGTGCCCGCCGGAACCGTGGCGTTCTGGCGTTGAAGCGTTCTGGCGTTCCTGACGCTGCTCCTGGCCGCACAACTGACGCCAGAAGCCCCGGGAACAAGCGGGTGTCAGTCGAGGGTGATGACGATTCCGGCGTCGCCGGGTTCACCCTTGTTGCTCGAGAAGAGGTTGCGCACCTTGTACACGGTCTGCACCATCGGCACCTGCCAGCCGTACTTGGCCCGGATGGCGGCCTTGGCCGTGGCGTACTCGCTGCTGTCGCCGGGATGCACGGTGGCGGTACCCGACACCTGCTCGGTTCCGTCCTTGATGTGGCCGCGCGAGTTGCTGGGCTGGAGGATCACCCGGTTGTCGCGGTTGACCCGTTTGACCTTCAGGCTCTCGGATTCGGTGGTGAAGCCGACTCGGCCCTCGCCCAGGTCGGCGATCCACACCGGTACCGACGACGACGAACCGTCCATCTTGTAGGTGGTGAGGGCAACGTATTTCTCATCGGGCAGGCTCACGGCAATCCTCCTTGGCCACCGACGAACGTAGGCTGGAGCAGTGCCACAGCGCTACCTGATCCGCACCTACGGCTGTCAGATGAACGAATCCGACTCCGAACGCCTGGCCGGGCTGTTGGAGGCCGACGGGTACGAGGTCGCCGCCGGCACCGACGACGCCGACGTGATCGTGCTCAACACGTGCTGTATCCGTGAAAACGCCGACAACAAGCTCTACGGCGCCCTGGGCCAGCTCAAGGCCCTCAAGGACCAACGCCCCGAGCTCCAGATCGCAGTCGGCGGCTGCCTGGCCCAGAAGGATCAAGGTCTCATCCAGGATCGGGCCGGCCACGTCGACGTGGTGTTCGGGACCCACAATGTGCACCGGGCGGCGGGACTGTTGGCCGACGCCCGCCGCCAGGGGCCGCTGATGGAGATCCTCGACGCAGCCGGCCGCGACGACGCCGAGATGTTCCCGTCGGCGCTCCCGGTCGAACGCGACGTCGATCATGCTTCCTGGCTCACCATTCAGGTGGGGTGCGACAACAGTTGCGCCTTCTGCATCGTGCCGGCGGTGCGGGGCCCCGAGCTCAGCCGCCCGTTCGGCGAGCTGGTGGCCGACGCCCGTCGTCTGGCGGCCGACGGGGTGCAGGAGATCACCCTGCTCGGCCAGAACGTCAACTCCTACGGCCGTGACATCACCTCCACCCTCCGCCGCAGCGACCCCAGCGCCGCCGACGGCCAGGCGGCGGGGGAGCGATGGGCCGCCGACCCGGCTCGTCGCCCCCAGCCGTTGTTCGCCGACCTGCTGCGGGCGGTGGGGGCGGTCGATGGCATCGATCGGGTGCGCTACACCAGCCCCCACCCGAAGGATCTGCGCCCCGAGACCATCTCGGCCATGGCCGACACACCTGCCGTGTGCGAACACCTGCACCTGCCGGTGCAGTCCGGTAGCGACCAGCTGCTGGCGGCCATGCACCGCGGCTCCACCGCCGACCGGTACCTCGAGAAGCTCCGGGCGGCCCGCGGCGCCATCGACGATCTGGCCGTCAGCACCGACATCATCGTGGGATTCCCGGGTGAAACCGACGCCGACTTCGAAGCCACCCTCGAGCTGGCTGCGGCAGCTCAGTACGACTACGCCTACACGTTCGAGTACTCACCTCGGTCGGGCACCGAAGCGGCCGGTTTGACCGACCGTTTCGTCGACCCGGCGGTGACCAATGAGCGGTACGAACGGTTGCGCACCGTGGTCGAGCGGTCGGCCCTTGCGAAACACCGGGAGCGCATCGACCGCGTCGAGGACGTGTTGGTCGAAGGGCCCAGCAAGAAGGACCCGTCCGTGCTCAGCGGCCGCACCCGCCAGAACAAACTGGTGCACTTCGCGTCGGCCCAGCCGCTGCGGTCCGGCACTCGCGCCACAGTGCGGGTCACCGATGCTGCGTCGCATTACCTGCGGGGCGAGCTGGTCGAGGTTGTGGCCGGCCCCCGACACCGCACCCGAATTCCGGTGGTGGCCGGCTGATCCCCGTCGTGGCCCTGGTCGGGTGTACCGCCACGGGGAAGTCGGCGCTGGCGCTCGACCTGGCGCAGTGCGCCGGTGGCATCGAGTTGGTGTCGATCGACTCGATGCAGGTCTACCGAGGCATGGACATCGGCACGGCCAAACCCACCCTCGCCGAACAGGAGGCCGTGCCCCACCATCTGATCGACCTCACCGACCCCGACGACGACTATACGGTGTCGCGTTTCCGGGTTGCCTACGAGGAGGCGGTGGCCGACATCGTCGCCCGCGACCGCGTGCCCGTGTTGGTGGGCGGCACCGGCCTCTACCTGCAGGCGGTGCTCGATCGCTTCGAGATCCCGGGCCGCTACGACGAGGTTCGGGCCGAGCTCGAAGCAGAACCCGACACGAACGGGCTGCACCGGCGTCTGGCTGAACTCGACCCCGATGCCGCGGCCAGGATGGAACCGTCCAATCGGCGACGGGTGGTGCGGGCCCTCGAGGTCACCATCGGCTCGGGTCGGCCCTTCTCCACCTACGGCCCCGGCGTCGATGCCTTCCCCGACCACGGCCACCGCATCCTCGGGCTTCGGATGCCGCGCCCGGTGATCGACGCGCGGATCGAGGACCGATATCACCACCAGATGGAGGCCGGTCTGCTCGACGAGGTGCGGGCGCTGGCCCGGCGACCGGCGGGATTGTCGCCGACGGCTCGCCAGGCCCTCGGCTACAAGGAACTGCTCGCCCACGTCGACCAAGGAGTGCCGTTGGACTCGTGTCTCGAGCTGGCGGTCACCCGTACCCGCCGGTTCGCTCGCCGCCAGGAACGCTGGTTCCGCCGCGACCCCCGTATCGTCTGGCTCGACGTCGACGACAATCCCTTCGCCGTAAGGGACCAGCTGCTGCGAGAATACGAGACGTTCATCGACGGCGAGGGAGGCCGGGTATGACCGGCACACTCGAGCTCACCAAACACCACGGCCTGGGGAACGACTTCCTCGTGGCTTTCGCCGACGTCGTCCCCGACGCCGCCGCCGCTACGGCCCGCAGGCTCTGTGACCGGCGCACCGGGGTCGGTGCCGACGGCCTCATCTGGGCCACGTCGAGCCCGGCGGCCGACCAGATCGGTTTCACGCTGTTCAACAGCGACGGATCACCGGCCGAGGTCAGCGGGAACGGATTGCGCTGTTTCGGGCAAGCCGTTGCCCGTCGGCGCGGCGCCGACTCGCTCGATGTGGTGGCCGCCACGGCCGCCGGGCCCCGGCGGGTCACCATTTCCGAGCAGGCCGGGGCACCAACGGTGCAGGCTTCGGTCGAGATGGGGGCCGTCAGCAATGGTGTCGAGGTGGCCGATGATCTCGTCGCTCGGTTGGCCGACGGCGGAGAGGTGCTGTCCGGGTTGGGAGAGCTGCGGCGATGGCGAGGCGCCGACGTCGGAAATCCGCATGTGGTGTTCGATATCGCTCACCTCGGCGCAGTCGAGATCGCCAGGTTCGGCCCCGCGGTGGAGGCCTTGCTCGGCCCCATCAACGTGGAGGTGGTCACCGTCAACGACCGCAACCATCTCGACATGGTGGTCTGGGAGCGTGGCGCCGGGGCCACCCAAGCGTGCGGAACCGGGGCCTGCGCGTCGGCCCATGTGGCTCATCAGTGGGATCTGGTCGACGAGCGGGTGAAGGTCACCATGCCAGGGGGCGCCGCCGTGGTCGATCTCGACGGCGACCAGGCCACCCTCACCGGACCATCGACCTATGTCGCTCGAATCGAGGTGCCCGGTGGCTGAACCCCAACCCCCCGATCAGACCCACCGCGGTGGTTTCGGCGAGTTCGGCGGTGAGTCCGGCGGTCTCATCGAGCGCACCTTCCGGGAGAAGATTGTCATCGTCGGGGTTTGTCTCGACGGCGACGATCCCGACAGCACCGAGGCCGGCCTCGACGAGCTGGAGCTGTTGGTCGACACCGCGGGCGCCGACGTGGTGGCCCGGGTGGTGCAGCGTCGAGTGGCGCCGGACCCCGGCACGTACATCGGTCGGGGCAAAGCCGACGAGGTGCGCCGCATGGCCGATGGCGTCGACGCCGACACCGTGGTGTTCGACCATGAGCTGTCCCCGGCCCAGCAGTTCAATCTGGAGAAGGTGTTCCAGCGCACCGCGCTCGACCGCACCGCAGTCATTCTCGATATTTTCGCCCAGAACGCCAGCAGCGTGGAAGGCAAAGCCCAGGTCGAGCTGGCCCAGATCCAGTACCGGCTGCCCCGATTGCGGGGATCGGGTGGCCAGCTCAGCCAGCAGGGAGGCGGCATCGGCACCCGGGGGCCGGGCGAGACGCAGCTCGAGGTCGATCGGCGCCGCCTGCTGCGGCGCAAACACAAGCTCGAGGAACAACTTCGACGGGTGCAGCGCACCCGCCGGACCCAGTCCAAACGGCGCCGCGGCTCGAGCAACCACTCCGTGGCCATCGTGGGCTACACCAACGCGGGCAAGTCGACGCTGCTCAACCGTCTCACCGATGCCGGGGTCTTGTCCGAGGATCGGCTGTTCGCCACCCTCGACGC
This sequence comes from Acidimicrobiales bacterium, assembly GCA_051011595.1. GTDB lineage: Bacteria > Actinomycetota > Acidimicrobiia > Acidimicrobiales > SHLQ01 > JAOUEE01. Next base: position 2,258 of record JBPCTQ010000331.1, on the reverse strand, counting down.
CACCACCCGACGGCTGGCCCTGCCCGGCGGTGAGACGGTTTATGCCACCGACACGGTGGGGTTCGTCCGCCGGTTGCCGCACCAGTTGGTCGAAGCCTTCCGGTCGACCCTCGACGTGGTGATCGATGCTGACCTGTTGGTCCACGTGGTCGATGGATCCGGGCCTGACCCGTTGGGCGACATCGACGCCGTTCGGTCGGTGTTGCACGAGATCGGTGCCGGAACGGTGCCCGAGATCCTGGTGTTCAACAAAGCCGACCGCAACGACGAACCGGCCCGCCTGGCGGCCCGTCACGAAGGGGCAGCGGCAGTCTCGGCCCACACGGGCGAAGGTGTCGACGCACTGTTGTCGGCGATCGGAGACCGGCTGCGGGCCATGACCACCGTCACCGAGCTGCTCGTCCCCTTCGCCCGGGGTGACGTCATGGCCCAGGTGCACCGGGAAGGGCAGGTCTTGGTGGAGTCGGCCACCGAAGGGGGCATGCGGATGCGGGCCCGACTCGACGACGAATCGTTGTCTCGACTGGCCGAGTGGGTCGTGGAGACCGCTTCGTGACCGACGGGTTCGTTCCGCCGCCGTATCCCCACGATCGCCTGGCCGCGGTGGTGACGGTGGCCGGTCGGCACCGAGGCGGCGCCGTCGATCTCTCCATCGGGACGCCGTTCGATCCGCCCATGGCGGCCGTGGTGGAGGCTCTGGCCGGGTCGGACAGCGAACGCGGCTATCCACCCTCGATCGGCACGCCGGCCTATCGCGAGGCCGCATCGCGATGGTTGGCGCGACGTTTTGGGATCGACCTCGGAGCCGACGACCTGGCGGCCACCGTTGGTACCAAGGAATTCGTCGCCGGACTACCGCACTGGCTGCGATTGCGATCACCCCAGCGCGACACCGTGCTCCACCCGGCCCTGGCGTACCCCACCTACGCCATGGGGGCGCAGCTGGCGGGAGCCAGGGCGGTGCCCGTCCCGATGCATGCCGATTGGAGCATCGACCTCGATGCCATCGACCCGGACGACGCCCAACGAGCGTTGTGTTTGTGGGTCAACACACCGGGCAACCCGGCCGGCGGGCTCGACGACCTCGAGGCCGCGGTCGAGTGGGGGCGACGGTCCGGCGTGCCGGTGGTGAGCGACGAGTGCTACATCGAGTTCACCTGGCGGGGCGACCCTCGCAGCGTGCTCCACCACGGCCTCGATGGGGTGCTGGCGGTGCATTCACTGTCGAAGCGCTCCAATCTGGCGGGCACCCGTGCCGGGTTCTACGCCGGTGACACCGACCTGGTGCAGTATCTGCGTGAGGTTCGCAAACACGCCGGGTTCATGGTCCCGGGGCCGGTGCAGGCGGCCGCCTGTGTGGCCTTCGACGACGACCAGCATGTCGATGCCCAGCGTGAGCTGTACCACCAACGGTTGGCGGTCGGTGCGGAGCTCCTGGCGGCGGCCGGGCTCGATGTCGACCTTCCCGGTGGCGGGTTCTATCTGTGGGCGGCCGCCCCGGAGGGTGATGCCTGGGGGCTCACCCGCCAACTCGCGGAGCGAGTTGGGTTCATTGTGAGCCCCGGCGACTTCGATGGACCGGCCGGCCCCGGCCACGTTCGCCTGGCCATGGTGCAGCCGGTGGAGCGGCTCCGGGTCGCCATCGACCGACTGCGGTCCTGAACAGACCCCACCTGTAGCCTCGCCGCCATGACTGACCTCCAGGCCCAGATCGAAGAGCTGTGGGAACGTCGGGACAGCCTCACCCCCGACGACCTCGACGCCACCAACACCGTCAACACCGCCATCGACCTGCTCGACTCGGGAGCGGCTCGGGTGGCCGAAGTCGTCGATGGTGACGTGGTGGTGCATCAGTGGCTCAAGCTGGCCATCTTGTTGTTGTTCAAGCAGTCGCAGATGGCGACCATCGAGATGGGCCCCTTCGAGTTCGCCGACAAGATCCCGCTGAAGTCCGACTATCAGCGTCGGGGCGTGCGGGTCGTTCCGGGGGCGTCGGCTCGGTGGGGGTCGTACCAGGCGCCGGGTGTGGTCATGATGCCGAGTTACACCAACATCGGTGCGTACGTCGACGAGAACTCGATGGTCGACACCTGGGCCACGGTTGGGTCCTGCGCTCAGATCGGCAAGAACGTGCATCTGTCGGGCGGTGTGGGTATCGGCGGCGTGCTGGAGCCGCCCATGGCCAGCCCCGTGGTGGTGGAGGACGAAGCTTTCATCGGCAGTCGAGCCATGGTCACCAACGGCGCCCGGGTGGGAGA
>JBPCTQ010000330.1:0-9221 GCA_051011595.1 Acidimicrobiales bacterium | reverse complement strand
GGTTGGTTCGGGTGGAGGGTTCGGGTCTTGTCCTGTATCCCCAGATACTCTAGGGTGAGAATATCTAAATCTAGGGTAATCGTCCAGGGGGCGAGCGATGGCCAACGAGCAACAGCAGCCCAGCGGGGCGGCCGCCTTCCATCACCTGCGCGACCTGGCCTGGGAAACCGCGGCCGACGCACCACCGGAGCTGCGCGAGCTGGCCGAGCAGGCCACCGCCATCGGCGCCCGCCGGGCCCAGGTCACCACTGGTGCCATCGGCTTTCACACGCAGCTCTCGGAGCTGCCGGCCGGTTTCGACGTGCCGCCCCACACCCACTCGGCGGCCGAGTTGATGGTGGTGCTGGCCGGGGGGTGTCGGGTGGCCGACGGCCCGGCCCTGGTGGCCGGCGACGTGGCCGAGATCCCGGCCCACAGCGAATACGGCTTCACCGTCGGCGACGACGGCATGCGCTTTCTCGTGATACGGCCCGAGGCGTCGGTCACCAAGATCTCTTGATCCATCCACCCAGGAGCACATCCGATGCGAGACGGCTACAAGGTCTTCGACGCTGATTCCCATGTGATCTATCCGGCCGATCTGTGGCCGACCTATCTCGATGCCCGTTTCGTCGATCGCATCGGTCGCCGCAGCCCGGCCGGGCTCGACACCTACAACCCCGTCACGGTCGACGGACGGTGGTCACAGCACGACACCAGCTTGTACGGCCAGTTCCAGAAGGCCATCGGCTGGACCACCGAAGACATGCTGGCCCAATACGGGGAGCTGGTCACCGAAGGCTTCGACGGCGCCCGGGTGGCCAACGCCCACGCGGTCGACGGCATCGACGTGGCGGTCATCTACGGCCCCGAATACGACCTGTGGCTCGATGGCATCGACCCCGAGCTCCAGGCGGCCATGGTGCGGGCCTACAACCGGTGGGGCGCCGACATGCGTGAGGCATCCGGTGGCCGGGTGCTCACCAGTTCACCGGTACCCCTCAACGATGTGAGTCGGGCGATCGACGAGATTCGCTACGCCCACGACGAGTTGGGCATTCGGGCCTTCTGGGCCCGCCCCAACCACGTCAATCATCGCAATCTGGGTGACCGCTACTACGACCCGGTGTACGAACTGCTCCAGGACCTCGACTGCGCCTTCGCCACCCACGAGTTCATGGGGTTGCGGGGACAAACCGAGGGAGCTGACCGGTTCAGCACCTTCACCGAGTGGCACACGGCGGTGCACACCCACGAGGCCATGAACGCCAGCCTGTCGATGATCGTCGGCGGCGCGTTCGAGCGGTTCCCGCGATTGCGGTGTGCCTATATGGAGGCCGGGTGCGGGTGGCTGCCGTCGTGGCTGCATCGCATCGACGAACACCTGGAGATGGCGGGAGCCTCGGAGTGCCCCGATCTCACCATGACGGCCACCGAGTACTTCAAACGCAACTGCTGGATCACCACCGAATGCGAGGATCCGTTCGTGGTCGACGTGATCCACTGGTTGGGCGACGATCGCATCCTGTGGGAGAGCGACTTCCCCCATCCCGACTCGAAGTACCCCCACACCACCCGCGAGTTCATGGCCCTCGAACCCGATCGGCTCTCCATGGAGAGCAAGGCCAAGATCCTGTGGGACAACGCGGTCGACTTCTACCGGTTCCCCGATGGGTATCTGCCCACCGAGTTCCACGAGGCCACCGACGAACCCCTCCCTGCGGCCTCCGCCTGACACCAACATGGCGTCCACGTTTCGCCGGCCCCACGAAGTGGTCGATTTCGATGAGTTGACGGGGCGCTTCCCCCCGCCGCCCGAGTACTTCGAGTCGGCCTGGCTCGACACCCCCGATGTGATCGAAGCCAAACAGTTGGCCCGGTTGCGGGAACGGGCCGTCGCGGCCGCCCGGGTGCCGTTCTTCGCCCGTCGTTGGGCCGAGGCCGGTTTCGATCCGGACGGCCTCGGTTCGCTCGACGACCTCGACCGGGTGCCGGCGTACACCGTCGACGACATTCGGGCCAGCATCGAAGGCTCGCCTCCGTTCGGCGACTACCAGGGGGTGATGCCCGGCGAGGCGACCTCCCAGCCCATGCGCCTGCACACCTCGGGCGGCACCACCGGGCGGTCCCGGCCCACGCTGTACACGGCATGGGACCGAGAGGTGGGTGCCCTGCTGACGGCCCGGGCCCTGTTCCTGCAGGGCATCCGACCGGGCGACGTCGTGGTCAACGCCTGGGCCTACTCCATGCACAACGGCGCCCACATCATGGACGAGGCGCTCTACAAATGGCTCAGCTGCGTGGTGTTGACCACCGGCACTGGCAATGTCACTCCCAGCCGGAAGCAGGTCGAGCTGGCCCACGAATACGGGGCCACCGCCATCCTCACCACCGCCGACTACCTGCTGCACCTGGTCGACGTGGCCCGCGAGATGGGCCTCGACCCACGAACCGACCTCAACATCGCTGCCCTGCCCAACATCGGGAACCGAGAACGACTGGAGCAGACGTTCGGCATCCCCGTGCTCGAGAGTTACGGGTTCCACGAGGTGCAGTGGGTGGCCGTCGAATGCCCCCAACAGGACGGCCTCCACATCTTCGAGGATGCCTTCGTGGTGCAGATCGTCGACGTCGACACCGGTGAGCCCCTGCCCGACGGCGAGCAGGGAGCGATCTGCATCACCGAGCTGTACAAGACGGGCAGTCCGCAGTTCCGGTACAACATCATGGATCTCTCCACCCTCTATCCCCGCGAGCAGTGTGCGTGCGGCAGCTGGTTGCGGAAGATGGCGCCTTTCGCCGGCCGGGGCGACAACATGGTGAAACTGCGAGGGGTGAACATCTGGCCCGAAGCGCTGGGTGATGTCGCTACTGGTGTGGCAGGGATCGACGACGACTACTTCGTGCGGGCCCACCGCCACGGCGACCGCGACGAGATGCAGGTGTCGGTGGTGAGCCGAGCTGATCCCGCCACGTTCGCCGAGCTGACAACGAATGTGGAGACGGCACTGCACGACGCCATCGGTGTGCGGATCGGGGCCGAGGTGGTGGCCCCTGGCGCCCTCGACGAGCTCACCGGCTTCGGGAGCCAGGCCAAGCTCGTGCGTTTCCGGGATGACCGCCCATGAGCACGCTGACCGGCGCCGTCGACTACTGGTGCAACAGTTTTCTGCCCGCCCGCCGGACGGCATGGCAACGGGCCATCGACGCCCAGGATCTGCCCCTCAAGGCTGGGCGGCCAGGCGACGACTTCTGCGCGCCTGACGACATGGTGGCCCGCCTCGACTCGGCGGGTTTCGCCACCGTGCTCGTGCCTGTGTGTGAACCCGGCGCGGACGCCGAGTCCGATGGGTGGGAGGCGGTGACGGCGGCACCGGCCGAGCTGGCCGAGATCCACCACCAACATCCCGATCGATTCCGGGGCCTGTGGAGTGTCGATCCGCGCTCTGGGATGGCCGGCGTCGAGCAGGCGGCCGCGGCTCTGGCCCAACCGTGGTGTGTGGGGCTCATGACGCACACGCACAGCTTCGATCGCACCTTCGATCACGCCGACTACTACCCCTACTACAGCCTGTGCGCCACCGAGGACGTCCCCTTCGTGATGCAGGCCGGAACCTCGGGCGGCCGCTACCCCAGCGAGTGCGGCCGGCCCATCGGCATCGATCGGCCCGCCATCTATTTCCCGACCGTGCGATTCGTGCTCTCTCATACCGGGTGGCCGTGGGTGACGGAGGCGGTCGCCATGGCTCTCAAGTTCTCCAACGTGTACCTCGGGACGGCTACCTACCCGCCCAAACGGTGGTCCACCGAGCTGGTGGCGTTCGCCGCCGGACCCGGTCGCCACAAGGTGGTGTACGGCAGTGGGTTCCCCACCTCGGGGCACAATCAGGCCGCCGAGCAGTTCAGCGCGGCCGAGTTCGATGACAAGCTTGTGCACGCCGTCACCCGCGACACGGCTCGAGCCGTCTTCACCAGGCTGGGATCAGCCGCCGACCAAGGAGAGTGAGCATGCTCGGACAGGTGTACAACGTGGCTCCCATCGCCCCCGATGCCGAGCACACCACCTACCTCGACGCCGGAGTGCTGCGACTGGGAGTGGAGTATCGACGGCTCGATCCCGAGGCGTTGGCCGACTACTACTCCGGCGACGACCTGGCCGAGGTCGAAGAACACTCTCCCGAAGGTGGCTTCACCGACGAAGGGGTGTCGATCCACATCGAGAGTGTGGTCGACGACCACGAGTACATCCGCTTCGACGTCTTCCTCGACGACCCGCACTACCACTACGTCGACAAGATGGCCGGCACCAACACCCTCATCGGGTACGACCGGGCGGCCCATGGCGAGATGCTCCCGTGGGTGTTGGGCCAGGTGGCCAACCGGCTGGGACCCATGTTGGTTGCCGCCGGTGCACCCCACGTGGCCGAGCAGTTGTCGGGTGACGCCGGTTCGACCATGGCCGACCAGCTCCGCAGTCACCTCGTGGGTCTGGGTTTCGACGAGTTGGACCAGCAGGCGTGAGCGGCTTCGGCGCGGTTCCACTGACCACCTCCACGGGTGCGGTGGTCGAGGGCATCGATCTGCGGGAGGCCACCGACGACGACATCGCGGCGCTGCGCCAGGCGTTGCTCGATCACCTGGTGTTGTTCGTGCCCCAGCAGGCCCTCGAACCCCACGAGCAGTTGTTGCTGGCCCGCCGGCTGGGGGAGATCGACGTGGCGCCGTTCGGGCCCAAACACGCCGATGTGCCGGAGATGACCGTGCTCGATCAGCAGTCGCCGGCGGGCGAGGGAGCCGACGCCTGGCACAGTGACAACACCTTCCTGGCCGAACCACCCAGCATCACCATGTTGCAGTCGGTGCTGCTGCCGTCGGTCGGCGGCGACACGTGCTGGTCCAACATGTACCTCGCCTACGAGGCGCTGAGTGAACCCATGCAGCGATTGCTCGACGACCTCACCGCCACCCACGACCTGGCCAAGATGCTCGACGTGGCCATCGCCCGAGGCAACAGCGACGCCGACCCGGCAGCCATGCGGGTGGAGTACCCGGCCCAACACCATCCGGTGGTACGCACCCACCCCGAGACCGGTCGGCGAGCGCTGTTCGTCAATGGCAACTTCACCACTCGTATCGATGGATTGACCGATGACGAGAGCCGGCGCCTGCTCGACATGCTGTTCGAGCACATCCAACGCCCCGACTTCGGCTGCCGCTTCCGGTGGACACCCGGCACGCTCACCATGTGGGACAACCGCTGCCTGCAGCACTACGCCGTCCCCGACTACACCAGCCGTCGCATCATGCATCGCCTCACCATCGCCGGTGGCCGGCCGCGCTGACTCGACAGAGTCGAGGCCGATCCGGATCGATGGCTCGGTGGGTCAGGCCGGTCGATCGGCCAAGTGGGTTCGGGCCGCTTCGGCTACTTCCGCCGTCAGCAACCCGTCGGCCAGTTGCTGGTCGATGATGGCGAGGAAGCGCTCGGAGCCCAGCTGATCGAGAAGGCCGAACGGCCCGATGTCGAGGTTGGTGGCGACCATCCAGGCCATGTCGATGTCGTCGGGTGACGCCACTCCCTTGGCGGCCAACGACAAGGCGCCCGTGACCAACGTGGTCATGAGGGCATCGGCCGTCGGCCCGTCGACATCGGAGGCGGTGAGAAACGCCGGTGCCTGGTAGGCCGGATCGGGGTACTCGTAGAACCCGCTGCCCGTCTTCATTCCCAGGTCGGCGTCGGTCACGTACTGCTCGAGTAGCGGCGACACCTTGGTGCGCAGCGCCTCGCGAGCCGGGTCGTCGGAGGGGCGGCGCCAGGCGCCGGCCACCACATCGATACCGAACAGGTCGATCATCCCGAACGGGCCCATCGGTGCGCCTCGTTCGACCATCCACGTCCGGTCGATGGTGTCGCGGTCGGCCCGTTCGTCGACCAGCAGGTGTAGGGCGGTCGCCAAGAGCGGCCCATTCAGCGCGTTGAAGACGTAGCCCGGATGCTCCTTGTCGAGCACCAGTGGCACCGCTCCCAGACTGAGCACGTACCGACGAAGCGTGTCGATGGTGGCTGAGGAGGTGCGCGGGCCGCCCACGATGTCGACCAGCAGCGAGCCGAGATGTGAGTGCAGCGCGGCGAACCGGTCGCCGCGCCGGACAGCATCCTCGATCTCGGACACCTGCAGGGCCGAGGTGTTGGTGGTGAGGATGGTCGACGGTGGCGCAAGGTCGTCGAGATCGGCGAACACGCGTCGCTTGAGGTCGAGGTCTTCGGGGATGGACTCGCTCACCAGGTCGACGCCGAGGACCGCCTTCGAGAGGTCCGCTTCGAGAGTGACTCTGGGCAGGGCCGCAGCGACGTCGACCTCGGTGCAGTAGCCGCTGGCCACCAGGAAGGCCGCGACTCCTCCATGCTGGTCGGGCACACCGTCGAGGCTCTCGGCTCGTGCGTCGTGCAGCACCACCTGGTACCCGGACACCGCAGCCACCAACGAGTTGGCGCAGCCCATGGTGCCGGCCCCGATGTAGAGGACCCGATCGATCTCGGCGATGGTCACGACAGGCCCCGGGGAAGGTCATCGAACAGGATCAGGTTGGTGCTGCCCTCGGTGACGACGGCTGGTTCGTACTCGAGCAGCGGCAGCTCGGCCAGGGCGTTGACGATGTGGAACTGGGTGGGGTTCTGTTCCCAGGACAGTCGGTGCCAGTCGATGCGACCGTCGCCAACCTGCACCGACGTGAAGTGGTTCTCCGACGGATAGGCCGTGGCCTCACTGGTGGTTCGGCCGAAGCCGCTCACCCCGGGCAGGTATCGCCACCCCATGGGAGTGCTGTTCGCTTGGGCGTCGAGACCGGCCTCGATCTCGTCGTCGGTCGGTTGGCGGAGCTCGCTGACGGACAGGTCGACGATGGTGTGGCCGAAGTGTGATGCAGTGGCTCGCCACTCGCCGGCGACGATGCTGTGGTCGGGGATGTCGGCGTAGATCTTGGGAATGCCCTGGAGTTCGCGTCCGCTGAGGATGGGATCGGTGAGGTTCTCCCACATCACCAGGGTGAACTCACCGGTCTCGTGATCGTTGGCGCCCTTGAACACCGCCGAGGCGTTGACGGCGATCATGTTGTACCCGTGACCGGCCAGCCAGTCGACCTGGCGATTGCGGGCGTAGACGACCGAGACGCGGGCCTGCTCGCCCACCTCGAACGGTTCGGGGAGGTAGCGGGCCAGGTGGTCGCGATCGGTCAGGAACGACACCGTCATGGCGGTGACGTCGTGGTACCACCCGCTTGCCCTTGGATCCATGGGTCGCGGCCCGAAGTGGGCCGGCATCACGTAGCTGCTGTCCGGGTCGAAACGGAACATCGGTGCGGTCCTTCGTCAGTCGGTCGGAATTCGGTCAGGCCTCGACGTCGGCCACGAACGAGTAGCCGTGGCCGTGCACGGTGCGGATCACACCCTGGGTGCGGCCGTCGTCGCCGGTGGCCTTGCGCACCGACTTGATGCGGGAGGTGAGAGCCGACTCGCTCACGAAACGGTCACCCCAGACCTCGTCGAGGATGTCGTTCTTGGCCACCACCGTTCCCCGCCGCTCGATCAAGAACACCAACAGCTCGTACACCTGGGGTTCGACGTGGACTCGCTCGCCGTCGCGGCGCAGCTCGCGCATGTCGAGGTCGAGCTCACAATCGGCGAACGAGATGGTGCCGGCGGCGTCGGTCGATGCGAGCGGGGCTTCATCCGCGGGAGCGGGCTGGGCAACGGACTCCTCGCCGAAGGGCGGTCCCAGTAGCTCCCGGGCTCGCTCGATCAACACTGCGGTCGCCTTGGCCGTGGGCGGACCCAGGCGCTGCCCCATTTCTTCTTCCTGGGCGATGAAGAACGACGTGATGATGGGACGGCCCCGACCGGCGGGCACCACCGCCCAGAGGGCATCGGCCAGCTCTTGGCGTCCGGTTCCGGCCGCCGCCCCGGCCGCGGCACGGGCGGTGACCACTACGCCCTCGAGGTCGCCTGACGCCAGGGTGGCGTCGAGGGCGGTGCGCAGGTGCGGAGCCGCGGCTTCCCAGTCGTCCTGGAGGGCCAGCACCAGTGCCAGTATCCGGTGGGATGCACCCACTGACCAGGGGAACCCGGTTTCGGTCGACACGTTCACGGTCCGCTCGGCCGCCTGTCGGGCCGCATCGAGATCGCCCAGTCTCACGTGGTGGTTGGCGATCGCCGAATCGGCCCACATGACGGTGACCAGTTCGTCGTTGGCCGCTGCGGTGGCCGCCGTGGCGGCCAGGACCTCCAGCGCCTCTTCGCTACGAGTGGGGTCGTTGATGACGGCACCCCACGAGGCGGTGAGCTCACGGGCGAAGGCCCCGCTGAACGGCCGGGCCAACTCCACCGCTCGATGGAGCTCGTCCATGGCCCGTTGGGTGTCACCGTCGCCGGCCGCGATGAAACCCAACACCCGGTGGCCGATCATCTTGGCCAGTGACGAGCCGTCGGGGTGGGCGATGGCGTCCTCGGCGATGGGTTCGGCGCCGACCGAGTCACCGCCGAGGAAGGTGGCGGTGGCGAGGACGGCGAAGGCTTCGGCCTGCAGCGGGGCGGGCTGTGACCATCGGTTACGCATCCGTGCCCCGAGGGCGGCCACCTCGGCCCGCGATCCAGTGGGCCCGTACAGGGGAACAAAGAGCGTGTAGGCCCGATCGGGTGCATCGTCGTTGTCGATGCACCACTCGATGGCGTTGGTGAGGTGGACGAATCGATCGCGAATGCGGCTCAGCACACTGGGGGAGAAGGCCTTGAGGCCTTCGGCGGTGATGTAGACCGCGAAGTCGGTGACGGCCTGGACGTGTCGCTCGCCGACCGCCTCGGCTTCACCGGTTTCGGCCAGCTGTTCGAGCCCGAACGCCCGGATCGAGTCGAGTAGGCGGTAGTACGTGGTGCCGTCGATTCCGACCCGGGCGTCGACCAGCGAGGTTTCGACCAGTCGACCGATCTGGTCGAGGGTGTCGAGATCGAAATCGCTGGTGCCGGCCGCCCCGTGGGCCAGCTCGAGATCGAACGGCGCCGAGAAGTTGGACAACGACCGGAACAGCGTCTTGAGGTCGTCGGGCAGCGGGTCGTAGCTGGTCTGGATGGCGCCTCGCAGGCTGCCGTGGCGGGCGGTGGCCCCGTCGGCCGGGTTGGACAGCAGGTCGAGTTGTCGGTCGAGGTTGCCCACCAGCTCGGGTGGGGCCAGCATCCGCGACCGGGCGGC
>JBPCTQ010000329.1:0-5172 GCA_051011595.1 Acidimicrobiales bacterium | reverse complement strand
CGGCCCCGTTGATGGTGTCGTTCCCCAGGTCGGCGAAGAACACGTCGGCGCCCGGGGTGCCGTCCAACTCGTCGTCGCCCGGGGTGCCCACGATGGTGGCATCGACCCCGGCGCACTGCGGCGGCGCAGCGGCGACTGCTCCGATGGGCACCAGCACGACGGCCGTGGCTGCGAGCGCGAGACGGGCGAGGAGTGAACGAGGGGTCATCGAGGAGCCTTTCGGTGGGCTGGGGTCATGGTAAGGGACCGGGTTGGCTGGAGGGGCGACGCCTGGTCACGGAATGCTGGTGTTCGACTCACAGTTCTGGCCCGAATCCACACCGGAGCCGCCGTGGCAGCTGTCGTTGTGGTCGCCGCCGTCGAGGGTGTCGGACCCGCCGTCGCCGGCCAGGTCGTCATTGCCGATGCCCCCGTTCACGGTGTCGTTGCCCGCGCCGCCGCCGAGGTCGTCGTGCCCGGCATTGCCGTTGAGGATGTCGTTGCCGGCGTCGCCGTTGATCGTGTCTGCCGCCCCGCCTCCGGCCAGGTTGTCGTGGCCGTCGCTACCCACCAGCAGATCCTGATCGAGCCCACCCCGCAGAAGGTCGGCACCCCCGCCGCCGTACAGCCGATCATCGCCGTCGTGGCCTTTCATGGTGTCGTCGCCGCCGTTGCCCCGCAGGGTGTCGTCGTTCTCGTTGCCGAAGAGTCGATCCAGACCGGCTTCGCCCTCGAGGGTGTCGTCACCTTCGTGCCCGAACAGTTTGTCGTCGCCGTCACCGCCCTCGAGGACGTCGTCGCCGCTGCTTCCGGTGAGCTTGTCGTCGCCGTCACCGCCGCGCACGGTGTCGTCGCCGGACCCACCCCGCGCCACGTCGTTGCCGCCGTCGCCGTCGACGATGTCGCTGCCCCCCAGGCCCCACAGGTCGTCGTTGCCCGGACCGCCGCGAAGCACGTCGTTGCCGCCGTTGCCTTCGATGAAGTCGGAACCGCCGCCGCCACCGAGGTTGTCGGTCCCGGCGTCGCCGTGGAGCCGGTCGTTGCCACTGCCGCCGCTGATGGTGTCGTTGCCGTCGCCACCGCAGATGATGTCGTTGCCACCGTTGCCGTTGATGGTGTCGTTGCCGTCGCCACCGTCGATGATGTCGTCACCGGCCGTGCCGTTGATGGTGTTGTTGCCGTCGTTGCCCGCGATGGTGGCGATGATGCCCTCACACGAGGGCAGGCCGTAGAGCTCCCGGACCCCGCCGATGTCGCCGTTGGACAGGCTTCGTTTGACCTTGCCGCTGGCCAGGGTGGCGAACATCACCGCACCCGAGCCAGGCGGGTGGCCGAGGCCGAGGGTGTGGCCGGCTTCGTGAGTGGCAACGGTCTGCACGTCGAATCTGCCGCTGGCGACGCCGTCGACCCACTCCCAGTCGGGGTTGAACTGCACGTCGAACTCGACCATCTCCATGGTGTTGGCGTTGAAGATCGACGTGGTGCGGGCCAGGTAGCCGGCGTTGGTCGGAGCCCAGAACACCGCGTTCACACCGTCGAAGGTGCGCGAGGTGATGTTGGTGGTGCCGGCGTAGGTGAAGTCGACCTCGGAGAGGCTGTCGTCCTCCCATGCCTGGAAGCCGTCTTGGATCGGGTTGATCTCGGTGGTCCCGGCCAGATCGGGGGTGTTGGGGTTCACCCGGTAGCTCACCGGTGTATCGAAGTCGGCCCAGAAGAATCCCTCGAGCACGAAGTTGGTGGTCGAGTCGTCACTGTCGACGATGATGTGCCCGTCTGCGGTGATGGCCACCGCCGCGGTCGTCCCGCCCACCGGGACGTACCAGTCTTCGCCGGCCGCCGGCTCCAGCCACATCTGGACACGGTCACCGACCTCCAGGTGCGGCTGACCCGACACGACATGGATGAACCCCTCTCCGTCGAGGCCGCCTTCGGTGCGCACCGTGATGACCCCGTCCGCGCTCCCCTCGATCGTCTCGTCGACGGCGAAGGTCCAGTCGGTGAAGACCTGGTTGTCGACCAAGAGTGACGTGGAGTCGGTGACCACACCCTGCACCACGTCGGAGGCGCCGGTCGGGGCATCGATGCGAGTCTCGACACCCGGTGCCGAGGCGCCGGCTGCGGCCGTGGTCAGGGCGGCAACGAGCACGAAGGCGGCGCCGAGGCGGGCGGGCAGGCGGTTCATGGATTCGCTCCAGGGGAAGAGTGGGCAGACAGAGCCGTATCGGCACAGTCTCGCATTTGGTTGAGTCGGGACGGTCGACCTCTGAGCTCGTGGACCGAGTGGAACCCGTCGGCGGCCTCGGTGTAGCAAGATGGGGAGATGGTCGACGAAGAGTCGGCCATTCCGACAAAAGGGAGCCCAGACGATGCGAGTCGTGGTCGACTATGACCTCTGCGAGAGCAATGCCATCTGCATGCAGATCGCGCCCGAGATCTTCGAAGTCCGCGACGACGACTTCCTGTACGTCCTCAACGAGACGCCTGCTGATGATCAGCGGGCCAAACTCGAAGAGGCCGTGCAACGGTGCCCGAAGCAGGCCATCAGCATCGCCGACGACTGACGACACCGCTTCGTTGACCGACATCGCTTGGGCGGCTGCTGGTGCGTGAGTCGATCACCATCGTTGGTGCGTCGTTGGCCGGTATCCGAGGAGCCGAAGCGCTGCGGCGCGACGGCTTCGACGGCCCCATCACACTCATCGGCGAGGAACCGCACCGACCCTACGATCGTCCGCCGCTGTCGAAGCAGCTGCTGGCCGGTGACGTGGAACCGGCCGACATCGCCCTGGTTCCCGATGACCGGTACGCCGAGCTCGACCTCGACCTTCGCCTCGGAGAACGGGCTTCGGCCCTCGACCCCGGCTCGCGTCGACTCACCCTCGAATCGGGAGACGTCCTCGACTACGACGGGCTCATGATCGCCACCGGTGCCCGTCCCCGGACGCTGGCCGGCAGCGAGAATCTCGCCGGTGTACATGTCCTGCGCACCCTCGACCACGCCGTCGAACTGCGCCGTGCCCTCTCCGCCGATCCCACACGGGTCGTGGTGGTCGGTGCCGGCTTCATCGGCGCCGAGGTGGCGGCCACCGCTCGGGAGCGGGGCCTCGCCGTCACCATGATCGACCCGTTGGCCACACCGATGGGCCGAGTGTTGGGCGACGAGATCGGCGGTGTGTGCGCCGACGTACACCGCGAACACGAGGTCGATCTTCGAATGGGAGTCGGCGTCGAATCGATCATCGGATCCGAGCGGGTCGAAGCGGTTCGTCTCAGCGATGGCACCGAAGTGTCGGCTGACGTGGTGGTGGTCGGAATCGGCGTCGTCCCCAACACCGAATGGCTCGACGGGTCGGGGCTCACCATCGACAACGGTGTGGTCTGCGACGAGACCTGCTTGGCCGCCCCCGACGTGACCGCGGCCGGCGACGTGGCCCGCTGGCCCAACCCTCGATTCGGCGAGACGATGCGCGTCGAACACTGGGACAACGCCGTCGAACAGGGGGCCGCCGCCGCTCGCCGCCTGCTCACCGATGCGGCCGCGGCCGAGCCGTTCGCGCCGGTTCCGTGGTTCTGGTCCGACCAGTACGACCGCAAGCTGCAACTGGCCGGCCGGGCAGCACCCGACGACGAGCAACTGCTGGTGACCGGTTCACACGAAGAGCGTCGTTTCGCCACCATCTTCGGTCGCGCCGGGAGCATCGTCGGGGTGTTCGGGATGAACCGCCCTCGCCACGTCATGCAGTACCGGGGACTCATCGCCGACGGTGCTTCGTGGGATGAGGCCGTGGCCTTCGGCCAGGACCAGAGCTGAACCGGCACCGATGATTCTCGTGGCCGCGGCACTGGCTGCCGCCGTCCTCGACTGGTGGGCGGTGGCCCGCGATCGCCTCACCACGGAGTACCTGGCCAAACCGCTGGTGATGGTGTTGTTGATGGCGGCGGTGTTCTCGGCCGGGGAGGCCCCCGACCGGGTGGTGGTGCTGATCGCCCTGGCGTTCGCCTTCTCGCTCGTCGGCGACGTGGTCTTGATGCTGCCCGACGGCCCGTTCGAGGCCGGGCTGGGGGCCTTTCTGGTGGCCCACTGTTTCACCATCGCCGCCCTCCTCGATGTGGGTGTCGAGCCAGGTTGGCTGGTCGTCGGCATCGTGATCGTCGGCGGCGTCGCCGGATTCCTGGTGCTACCCATCGTGCGGGCGGCATCGGCCCGCTCCCCGGTGCTGGGGTGGGCCGTGGGCGCCTACGTGTTGGTACTGGCGGTCATGGCCGTCAACGCCGTTGGTGTGGGCCATTGGGCCACCATCGCCGGCGGCTTGTTGTTCCTGGTGTCCGACGCCATGCTCGGATGGGGACGATTCGTGGGACCCACCCCGGGTGGCCGAGTCGGAGTTCACGTCACCTACCACCTGGCGCAGGCCGGTTTCGCCACGTGGGTGATCGTGATCTGAGGTGTCCTCAGTCCCAGCGGTGGGACAGGCTGCGTTGATCGGCCGTGCCCGGTGACCACAGCCCCCACACACCGCCGACCGCCCGACGGGTGTGATCGGTCCAGGCCAGGGCATCGGGCTCGGCCACACGCCGCACCATCTGCACCAGACCCCCTTCGTAGATCGTGTACTCGCCCCACACGCCCGGATAGTCCTTCGGCGACCCCACCTCGGTGATCGGAATTCGGCCGTAGGTGTAGGCCCGGTTGCGATGGGTGTGACCGCTGGTGATCACCAGTCGAGGGTTCACCTGGCGGAGCTGCTCCAGGAATCGACGACCCGACGAGTAGCCGATACCGAGGGGCCAGAACCACGGGACCAACGAACGATGGAAGTGGAAGTGGGTCGCCAGCAGCACCGGCATGTCGCCTCGCGCTGCCTCCAAGACCTGTTCGGCCTCGGCGCCGATGATCCCGGTGGTGTTGGTGTCCTTGGAGAAGTCGACCAGGATCACCCGCAGGCCGGGGTGGTCGACGATGTGCAGTCGTTGCCGTTGGTGGCCGATGCGAGCCATGGCGTCGGCCGGCGGGATCTGCTTGCGGTACTGCACGTCGTGGTTGCCCAGGATGAGGTGGTGGGGCAGCTCCAGCTCGTCGAGGAAACGGGCCACTCGGTCCCAGTCGTCGGGCCGGGAGTGATGGGTGAGATCGCCCTTCAGGTACAACCGATCGGCGCCCCAGTCGGTTGCTTCGGCGACCGCGGCGCGGGC
>JBPCTQ010000328.1:0-9046 GCA_051011595.1 Acidimicrobiales bacterium | reverse complement strand
AGGTAGCGGTTGGTGAACAACAACGCGGCCGACACCGAGATCACCACGCCGTCACCCATGGTTCGAGTGGTCACCACCGCGCCGGTTTCGGTGCCCAGGCAGTACGGCGAACCGTCGGGATCGAGCGGCGCCACTGCGGGCGCCACCTGAGTGATGTCGATGTCGGCCCAGGCCTCGATCGTGCAGCGATTGCCGCCTCCCGCGGCGCGCCGACCAGCGCCGGCGGCCAGCGGTGAGGACGAATCGGCCACCACCACGGTGCCTCCGTCATCGACGAAGCGCCGGAGCCGGTCGTGGGTGTCGTCGATGAGCCGATCGCGCAGGATCACCACCACATCGGCGGCGCCCGGTTCGTTGTCGGCGACCGTGACATCGTTGCCCAGCTCCTCCACGAGCAACACCAGCGCCCGAGTGCCCGACGGCTGGGTGTTGTCGGGGTGCAGCGGCTCCCCGCGGTCGTCGCCTCCACCGATCACCGCGATCATGACCACCAGGGCGACGGCCAGACCCAACAGGGCCAAAAGCGACCGGCGGCTCATGAGATCTCGGCCATTGGTCGGGTCGAATCGTCGCGGCGAGATCGATGGCGCCGAGGGGCCTGCTCGACCACCGCCTCGATGTCGCGACGCATGCTCTCAACCGTTTCGGCGGTGGCCGGGCGGTCGGCATACCAGACCTCGTCGAACAACAAACTGGCCCGATCGAAGTCGGCCTGGAGGTCGGGGTGATCGTCGGCCACCGATCGTCGGAATTCGCCGGTGGTGCGCCCGGGCACGTCCTCCAGCACATCTCGGTCGATCAGGCTGGCCACCCCCCACCGCAGCCAGGCCCGCACCGACTCCTTCCACTGGCCATCGGCGGCCAGGGCCTCGGCCCGGGACCGCCAGTCCGAGGAACTGCGGTGTTCGTCGATGTCGATGGTGACGTCGGGATCGTCGTCGGATACGGCCCGGGGCGGGCGATGCTTGACCACCCGCCAGATGACCCACGCAGCCAAGACCAGGACGGCGGCCAACAACAGGTAGGCCACCAGCGACCCGGGCCCACCACCGCTGGCCGCCTCGGTCGGGATGTCGGCCTCGGGAATCTGTTCGTTGCCGTCGTCGAACAACGACCGCAGCCAGTCGGCGAATCGATCCCACTGACGCCGCAGCCAGGTGCGCTCCGGCGGCTGGAACTCGGCGCGCCCGAGGATGTCGTCGGCCAGGCGATCGACATCGTCGGGGTCGTGTTCGGGGGTCCGCACTCCCTGGGCGAGCACCCGACCGACGAGGATCAACGGCGTCATCGCCCCGGCTCCGGCCACAAGTCGACCAGCTGGAGCTCGAGGTCGAGGCCCTCGACCCGAACTCGCGAATCCAGGTACAGCAACGACGTGCCGGCGGCGAGGAATGCCGTCAACAACACGGTGATGGCGATGTTGGCCGCCACCATCAGCACCCACCGAATCTCGCCCAGGAACAACTGCCCGAAGATGAGCGGCACCACGTTGAGCGTGGCGGTCAGTACGAAGAACAAGAAGGCCGACAGCAGGTAGAAACCCAGCGCCGACCCGAACCGGCGATTGACCAGGTTCCACGACCGGGTCAACGCCGCCCCAGGCCCGACCCCTTCGACGCCGATGATGGGCCCAGTGAGCATCAGGAACACCAGCGGGATCCCGAACGCCAACGACGCCACCCCCCGGATCGGGGCGATCAACAGCACCACCCAGCTCCGTTTGCCCATCTCGACGGCGGCATCACGGGCGGTGATGGGGGTGCCGGCATACCAGGCCGACAACACTCGCCCGATCCCGACCGCACACGCGGCCGGCACCACCAGGCCGATTCCCATGGTGAGCCACACCGCCCATTCCGATGGTCCTTCGGTCTCGGCTCCGGCGTCGACCAGATACCTCAGCGGTCGCGACAACACGTACCGCCACTCGCTGCCGTCGAGAAGATCGCGGTCGAGCCACGACATCCAGAGCTCGGCCGGTACCACCACCAAGGCGGTGAGCCCGAGGATCAACCCCGGCGCCAACCGGATGGTTTCGAAGGCCCCATCGAGGATCTCGCCCATCGACAGCGGTCGCATCGGTACCGGGACGGGCTGGGTGCTCACCGGATCGAGCCGGGCGACACCCGCCGGCCGACGGCGAGCAACCGGTCCGTCGGCCTCGGCCGGGGTCTCGGGGGCAGCCCACTCGGCGTTCATGATGCGGTTCGGTTCGGGGCGATGGGGTCATTCTGGTCTCTGCCAGACTGCTCGCCGTGGACGCTGACCCCGGGCTGTACGGCCGTTCCTTCGCCGATGTGTACGACGAGTGGTACGCCGACGTCTCCGACGTGAACACCACCGTCTCCCGGCTCAGCCGGCTGGCCGACGGGGGCCCCATTTTGGAGCTGGGATCGGGCACCGGTCGCCTGGCCCACCCGCTACGGGCCGCCGGCGCCGATGTGGTGGCGCTGGATGTGTCGCCGGAGATGAACCGTCGGTTGGCCGCCAAGAACGGTGGCGACGATCGCTGCCCGTTGGTGGAAGCCGACATGTCGGTGTTGCCGATGCGTACCCGGTCGTTCGCCGTCGTGTTCATCGCCTACAACACCATCTGCAATCTGACGGCGCCCCAGGCCCAGCGCCGCTGCCTGGCCGAGGCCGCCCGGGTGATCGAACCCGGCGGCCACCTGGCCGTGGAGGTGCTCATCCCACCCGATCCCGCACTGACGCCGGATCAGGGCACCTCGCTGCGCAGTGACGACGGCGACGTCACCGTGCTCACGTCCACCCGGCGGGGCGACGACGCCCATCATGTGATCGGTCGCCACATCGAGATCCACACCGACGGTCGCCGCCGGATCCGGCCCTGGGAACTGCGTTGGGTGTCGCCCACCGAGCTCGATCAACTGGCCGCTCGCGCCGGACTGGCGCTCGTGGAACGGTCAGCCGACTGGGCGGGCACCCCGTTCGGCCCTCGCGCCGATGCCCACGTGTCGATCTACCAGCCGGCGTTCGGCTGACAGAGGTCGGGGGCCGCTCATCCAGATGCCATTCGCCGTCGTACCAACCCACATGAACGTCTCGAACCGTAGTCTGCGTCCATGACCAGCATCCGGGTGAGCATCGAGCTGCCTCGACCCCCCGCCGAGGTGTGGGACCGAATCGAAGACATCGGAAGCCACGTCGATTGGATGGCCGACGCCGAGTCGATCACCTTCACCTCCGACACCACCACCGGGGTGGGCACCACCTTCGACTGCGTCACCAAGGTGGGGCCCATACGCCTCACCGACGAGATGGCCATCACCGAGTGGGATCCGGGTCGCACCATGGGGGTTCGCCACGACGGTGTCGTGAGTGGGGAGGGTCGGTTCACCCTGACGGCGCGGGGCATCGGCACCGACTTCGTGTGGGCCGAGGAGCTGCACTTCCCGTGGTGGTTGGGTGGTCGAGTGGGCGAAGTGGTCGGCGGGCCCGTGCTGAAGGCCATCTGGCGTCGCAACCTCGACCGGCTGCTCACGGTGGTGGCCGCCGACTGATCGGGCGTTTTCAGAAGATGGGGTCGGTCCAGGTCGATGCGGCCCACACACCGGCAACGGCGAGCGCCGCACACACCGCCAGCGATGCCCCGCGCACCGCCGCCCTCGAGGGCAAGACGCCGCGCCCCACCGTCAACAACCAGCCCACCGCGAGACCACCGGCCAACCCTCCCAGGTGCCCACCGACCGAGATGCCCGACACCCCGAACGTGAGCAAGACGTTGAGGATGACGAGCCCGGCGATACCACTGTTCATGAAATCGATACCGCGCGACCGGGCGAACATGATCCAACCGCCCATCAGGCCGAACACGGCCCCGGAGGCCCCCACCGTGACGCTGTCGGGGTTCACCAGCAGGGCACCGAAGGAACCACCCAGCAGGCCACCCAGGTAGAGGATCCCGAAGTCGACCCCGCCCAACGCCCGCTCGAGCTGCCGGCCCAAGACGTACAACAGGTACATGTTGAACGCGATGTGGATGAGCCCGGCGTGCAGGAAGCCGCCGGTGATGAGCCGATACCACTCACCGTCGTCGACGAAGGGCCCGAACAGCGAGTAGTTCTCGATCATCTCGCCGGCCAGCCGGTTCGGTGCGCCGCCGACCGAGAGCCCGTAGAGCCACACCGCGACGTTGATACCGATCAGCGTCAGCGTCACCACCGGTTTGGCGTAGGTGAGCGAACGGGCGGTGTGCACCTTCTGGGCACCAGAGCGCACACACTCGGGGCAGTGGAACCCCACCGAGGCCTGGTGCATACACGACGGGCAGATCGCCTTGCCGCAGCGCTGACACTGCACTCCCGCCTGCCGGTCCGGGTGCCGGTAGCAGGTCGGTGCGTCGATCGCCATGGTTGCGCACGGTACCGCCAGCCGAGCGGCTAGCGGCGCCAGCTCAGAGCGAGACGGGGGTGCCGTCGGCCGGCAGAGCGAACGGTGACTGGACGCTGCCGTCGTCGAGGTTGTCGACACCGACCTGGCGAACCTCGGTCACACCCTCGACCCGATCCTTCAGAATGCGCTCGACCCCTGCCTTGAGGGTCTGGGTCGACGCCGGACAGGTGACACAGGCGCCGAACAACTCGACGGTGACCACGCCGGTGGCTTCGTCGACCTCGTGCAGGGCGATATCGCCCTCGTCGGCCTGAATGGCGGGGCGAATGATCTCGATGACCTTGGCAACCTCGTCGTGCACTCCGTCATTGTAGCCTCGGACTCGATGGTCATCGCCCACGAGGGCGGCTGGGACGAAGCGTTGTTCGTGGCCGTTCCGGTCGTCGTCTTCTTCTTGTTGCTGGTGCTGGCCAACCGCCGGGCCAACCAGCTGCGTACCGAACACACCGACACCGACGACGAGACCCTCGACGACGGCGAAGACACCGACTCCCATTCGGCCGAGGCCGACTGAGCCAGAACCGACACAAGCGTCAGGCGATGGTGACCCGTTCGATGTCGGCCCCGAGGCTGCCGAGCTTGCCCACCAGGTCGTCGTACCCTCGATCGATGTGGTGGGAGTCCGAGATGACGGTCTCCCCATCGGCCGCCAACGCAGCCACCACCAGCGCGGCTCCGGCGCGAATGTCATGGGCCTTCACCGGGGCCCCGGAGAGGCGCTCGACCCCTCTCACCACAGCGTGGTGGCCTTCGGTCCGGATGTCGGCCGACAGCCGTTTGAGCTCGTCGACATAACGAAAACGACCGGAGAACAGGTTCTCGGTGACGATGCCGACACCATCGGCCAGGCACAACATGGCGACCAGGAACGGCTTGTAGTCGGTGGCGAGGCCGGGATACGGCAACGTCGACACGTCGACCGCCTGCAACCTCGCGCCCCGGAAGGCCCACAGGCCCTCGCTGTCGGGTGAGGTTCGGACCCCCATGTCGCCCAGCTTCTGGATGAGCATGTCCATGTGATCGACCCGCGCCCCCTGGAGGGTGACCTCGCCGCCGGCGATACCGAGGGCGGCCAGGAAGGTGGCCGCCTCGATGCGATCAGGGATGACGTCGTGTTCGGTGGCCGACAACGACTCGACGCCTTCGATGGTGATGGTGGAGGTGCCGGCCCCGGCGATGGCGGCTCCCATTCGCCCCAGGTACGCGGCCAGATCGGCGATCTCGGGTTCGCGAGCGGCGTTGTCGATGACCGTCACCCCTTTGGCCAGGACCGAGGCCATCAGGAGGTTCTCGGTGGCCCCCACACTCGGGAACTCGAGCAGGATCGACTGACCGGTGAGGTGCTCGGCCCGACCGGTGATGTAGCCGTGGGCCGAGGTGAACTCGGCGCCCAGTTGCTCGAGCCCACTGAGGTGCATGTCGATCGGTCGCGGGCCGAAGTCGTCGCCTCCGGGCAGCGCCACCTGGGCTTCACCGCACCGGCCGAGCAGCGGCCCCAGCACCACGATCGAAGCTCGGAATTGCTCCACCAGGTCATAGGGAGCAACCGGTTCGATGTCGTCGGGAACGTCGAGGGTGAGGGTGGTGCCTTTACGCGAAACCTCGCATCCCATCGACTCGAGCAACGCCACCATGCAGTCGACGTCGGTGATCCCCGGAACGTTGCGCAGCACGTGGGTGCCGGGCGCCATCAGGGCGGCCGCCATCAGCTTGAGGACCGAGTTCTTGGCTCCCGAGATGGGGACGGACCCGGCCAGTGGACCCGAGGGTCGCACGACGATGGCAGAACGGTCATCGGGCATCACATCAGTATGCTCCGGCGGGTCATGGTTGCGATGCACTCTGCCCGTCGGTCGCGACGTCCATGACCCGCCACCACAGCCGGCACCAGCTCACCGCCACCGAGCTGGAGGCTCGACGGCAACCTCGAACCGACGTCCTCGTCGAGCGGGCCGACGGCCCCGACAGATTCGTGCAGCACACCGGCCCCTTCAGCCGCTACGAGCGGGTGTTGGAGGTTACGCCGAACGCGGACGCCGGTTTCGACGTCACCGAACGTTTCGACTGGAAGCTGGCCATCCCCGTGTGGTCGGTGTTGTTCCGGCGGCCCGTCCGTCGGTCGCTGATCAACCCACCCCGACCGGGCACCGTGCCGGCCTGGTCACCACCGGACATGCTCGACATCCGTACCACCCGGATCTTCTCGTTGCTGGCCGTGCTGGCGGTGTTCGACGGCTACCTGGGCGCCATTCTCAGCCAGACGATGACGTTCGCAGCCGACGAGTTCGGCAACTCGACCCAGGATCAATCGACCGCGTTGGCCGCCGTGCGCTCCGGTGTCCTCATCTCCATTGTGTTGTTGACCCTGGCCGACCGCCAGGGTCGCCGCGCCCTGTTGCTGATCACCGGCATGTTGGCCTGCGGGTTGACCATTGTGGGCGGGCTGGCCCCGAACCTGTGGGTCCTGGGTGCCACCCAGGCGGGTGCGCGCGGTGTGACCACGGCCCTCGGCATCTTGATCCTGGTGGTGATGGCCGAGGAACTGCCGGCCGGCAGCCGGGCCTACGGCACGTCGGTGCTGGCCCTGGCAGCCGCACTGGGAGCCGGGGTCACCATTTGGCTTTTGCCTTTGGCCGACCTCGGCGAAGCGGCGTGGCGAATCCACTACTTCGTCCCGCTGTTGTTCTTCGCCCCCATCTGGTGGGCGGCCCGCCAGATACCCGAGTCGAAACGGTTCCTCATCGCCGACGAAGACGACGACCCGGCGCCCGATCCCACCCTTGGTCGACGATTGCTCCTGTTGGGCGTGACGTCGTTCTTCCTGGCCTTCTTCGCGGCCCCCGCATCGCAGTTGCGCAACGACTACCTCAAGAACGAACGAGGCATGACCGGGAGCGATATCGCCTTGTTCTCGCTGGTCACCTATGCGCCGTGGGGCCTGGGAGTGTTCCTGGCCGGCCGAATCGCCGACATCCGCGGCCGTCGACCGGTGGCCATCCTCGGACTGCTGGGTGGTGCCCTGTTCACCGTCCTCGGCTACTCGTCGGCCGGGGTGATGTTGTGGGTGTTCACCTTGGTGGGCAACTTCATCGGCGCGGCCACGGTGCCGTCGCTGGGTGTCTACGGACCGGAGATGTTCTCCACCCGGCGACGCGGTCAGGCCAACGCCACCATCACCCTCATCGCCGTGGGCGGCTCCACCCTGGGTCTGCTGCTGGTGGGATCCCTCGCCGACGATTCCGGACTGGGCAACTACGGCCAGGCCTTTCTGATCGCCTCGGTGGCCGCGGTCATCGCTGCGGTGCTCATCGCGGTGGCCTATCCGGAAACGGCGCGGCGCGAGCTGGAAGACATCAACCCCACCGACGAACACGGTGCGGGGCGTCGCACCGGGTAGCCGCCGACCCGTCGGTACCCTCGACCCATGCCCTCTCGTCGAGTGCTCGGGTGTCTGGCCGCGGTCGCCTTGTTGACGGCCGCGTGCTCGTCGGCCCAGTCCCCCACCCTGGAATCGTTGCCCGAACCCTCCGATCCTGTGGTCATCGAGGCGGTAGAGCTCGAAGACGCGGCAGCCGACGCCGTGGTCGTCGCCACCGCCACGGTGCCCCGCCTGGAGGTGTTCGCCACCCCCGCCGACGACGAACCGCTTCGGGTCCTCGACCACCCCAACGACTCGGGCGGCCCCACCGTGGTGTTGGTGCAGGAGGCCGAACCGGACTGGCTGTTGGTGCAGCTCCCGGTGCGACCCAATGGCTCCACCGGCTGGGTGCGGCTGGCCGACGTCGAGCTGTCCACCCATCAGTACCGCATCGAGGTCCACCTCCGCGACTTCGACATCCGCGTGTTCCACGAGGACCGGTTGGTGTTCCAGACCGTCGTCGCCGTGGCCCGCGACAACGCCCCCACGCCGGGTGGTTCGTACTACATCACCGAGCTGCTGCGCCCCACCCAACCCGACACCATCTACGGGCGTTTCGCCTACGGGCTCAGCGGTTTCAGCGACACCTTCGAGACCTTCCGCGGCGGGCCCGGCCAGCTCGGGATCCATGGCACCAACGATCCGGACACGTTGGGCACCCCGGTGTCGAACGGCTGCATCCGCCTACACGACAACGACATCGCGCTGCTGGTGGAGGTGCTGCCGCTCGGCGTCCCGGTGGACGTGTTCGCCTGATCAGGCCAGCCAATCGCCCACGCGGTCGACGATCTCGTCGATGTGGTTCTTGGGACTGTGGTTGCCACCGGCCAGCCAGACCTGATCGACAGAACCGCTGAT
Source organism: Acidimicrobiales bacterium (assembly GCA_051011595.1). Classification (GTDB taxonomy): domain Bacteria; phylum Actinomycetota; class Acidimicrobiia; order Acidimicrobiales; family SHLQ01; genus JAOUEE01. The sequence continues at coordinate 357 of JBPCTQ010000328.1, read as the reverse complement.
GGCCCCGATGTGGGCGGCGAACTCGTCCGGGGTCCCGAACGGATCACGGTCACCGGACACGAACAGGGTGGGGACGTCGATGTCGGCAAAGTGTTCGGTGCGGAGTTGATCGGGTTTGCCGGGTGGATGCAGCGGGTAGCTCAGCAGCACCAGCGCACCGACACCCAGACCACGGGCGGCGGCGATCGAACACATCCGGCCGCCGAAGGACCGGCCGCCGATGGCCACGTCGGACAGCGCCACGTGGGCTTCTTCGGCCAAGGACTCGGCGGCATCGGTGATGAGCGCCACACACTTGTCGACCGACCGGCTGCGCACGTCGATCCGTGAAACGGGCATGTCGAGCCCGTCGTCGAG
>JBPCTQ010000327.1:0-3894 GCA_051011595.1 Acidimicrobiales bacterium | reverse complement strand
CTCGAGGTGCTCACCAGCCTGGTCGGCCTCACGGATGGCGGCCGCCAACACCCCGATGTTGGTGCGGGCCTGGTCGGCGAACCGGTCGACGTCGCCCTGGTGCAGCGCCGGGGCGCCACAACAGATCTGGCCCTCGGGCAACGTGCACTCGATGCCGTTTCGTTCGTAGACCTTCACCAGGTCGTGTCCCACACCCACGTCTTGATACTCGACCAGGCAGGTGGGGAAGACGGCCACGACCGCCTGGCGCTCCCGGCCCAGCGACGGTGTGTGGGCTTTGAACCAGGTGGAGAACCGCTGCTTGGTGTAGGGCGCCAGGATGCGCTCCCGCGCGATCCCCACCGTCTTCTCGACCAGGCCGCGAATGCTGCTGCCCGGCGTACCGAGCGCCTTGTTGACCACGGGTGCGGCGGTGGTGTTGACCTTGCCGAGCAGGTCGGTGCTGGCCAGGGCCCGGTCGGTGAGTTTGGTCTTCACCGAGCGCTTCCGCGTGCGGTGCAGCACCTGTTCGGCCCGCAGCATCAATCGCGGGAAGTCGAGGTTCCACTCGTGTTGGTCGGGTGTGTACGGGCAGTTGACGTAGCAGAGCTTGCAGTTGAAACACTCGTCGACCACGTGGTCCTGCTGGGCCGGAGTCATCTGCGAGGCGTCCTGGCCGGGAATGGCGTCGACGTAGTCGAACAACGTCGGGAACGACGGGCAGAACTTGAAGCACAGCCGACAGCCGTGACACAGGTCGTAGACCCGATCGAGCTCGTCGCGCAGGTCGGCCTCGACGTAGTAGGCCGGATCGAACGGGTCGTACGTGGTGGTCAACGGGCCTCCTGGGCTTCGTCGATGCGGGCGCGACGGTCGGTGCCGCCAAACCATCCGCCGAATGTTTGCTGGTCGAAGGCCGGGCCGAACAGTGTCGACCCGACCTCCAACCAAACGACCGAGCGGCCTAGAGGTCGTCGAGGCCTTCCTGGAAACGGCCGGCGTGGCTCTTCTCGGCCCGAGCCAGCGTCTCGAGCCATTCGGCGATCTCGTCGAAACCTTCGTCGCGGGCCGTGGCCGCGAAACCGGGGTACATCTCGGTGTACTCGTAGGTCTCGCCGGCAATGGCCGCCTTGAAGTTCTCGGAGGTGTCACCGATGGGCTCACCGGTGGCCGGATCGCCGACCTCGGCGATGTACTCGAGGTGGCCGTGCGCGTGGCCGGTCTCGCCTTCGGCGACCGAGCGGAACAGCGCCGCGGCGTCGGGGTACCCCTCGACGTCGGCCCGCTGGGCGAACCACAAATAGCGGCGGTTGGCCTGGCTTTCGCCGGCGAAGGCGTCCTTCAGGTTGTCGTGGGTCTTGGAGCCGTTGAGATCGGGCATTTCGCCGCGGTCCTCCTGGTAGATGGGGTTAGGGGAATGGGTCTACACAGTCTTCGTAGCACAGCGCGAACACCGGCCGCGAAAGACCACTTCGGTGGTGGTGACCGAGAACTGGTCGGCCAACGTGGCCGGCAGTTCGATCGCCGTGAAGTCGGCATGCACATCGGCCACCACACCACACGATTCGCACATCACGTGATGATGCGCATCGATGGTGGTGTCGAACCTTGCCGGACCGTTGCCGAGATCGAGTTGGTGCAGCTCTCCCATACCGACCAGGTCGTTGAGCGTCTGATAAACCGTGCGCAACGACATGGTCGGCTGCTCACCAACCACCCGATCGAACACCGTCTCGGCGGTGGGATGACCGGTGTCGGCTTGCAGTGCCTCGAAAATCGCGAGGCGCTGGGGAGTGACCTTCAGGCCCTGCGCCCGAAAGACCTCGGTGAGTTCGGCTGCTGACTTCACGATCCGCACGCTATCAACAACTCTGGCTAAACAACAACGATTGTTGACATGATGGACTTCCTGCGCGAGTGGTTCGATCCGAGCATCCTGGGGCGAGGCCTCGTCATCGCGGTAGGGGTGTCGCTTCCCATCACATTGGCCACCGCGGCGGCCGATCTCGCCGACGGCTCGCCGTGGGCCGCCCTGTCGCTGCTGGCGATTCTGGTGACCTTCTTCGTGGCCGGGTTCGTGGCTGGTGGCCGGATCCCCGAACGGGCACTGTCCCACGGGGCCGTCATCGGTTTGGCCGGCTTCGTCATCGTGCAGGTGGTCCTGTTGCCGGTGAGTCTGTTCAGCGACGACGGATTCGACACCGCCAAGATCCCGGGACTGGTGTTCGTGGCCTTCCTGTTGTCGAATGTGTCGATGGTCGGAGGTCTGTTGGGTAGTCGCATGGCACGTCGGAGCACCCCATGAGCATCCTGGTGGTCGACATCGGCACCAGCAGCGTGCGAGCGGTGGTCGTGCGCCCCGATGCCAGTGTCGATGCCGAGGTCGTGCAGCCGCTGCTGCCCGATACCCCGGTGCCGGGGCTGGTCGAATTCGACGCCACGGCCATGGCGACCGCCATCGTCGATGTGGCCCAGCGCGCGCTGGCCGCGGGCGGTCCCGTCGACGGTGTGGGGATCGCCAACCAACGCGCCTCCACCATCGTGTGGGACCGCACCACCGGCCAACCGGTGGGCCCCGGAATCGGGTGGCAGGACCTGCGCACAGTCGGCGAGTGCCTGGTACACCAGGCCGCCGGCCTGCGGTTCGCGCCCAACGAGTCGGCCACCAAGGCCGAGCACCTCTGGAACATCCACGACCCGGATCGGTCCGGTGATCTGCTCTTCGGCACGGTCGACACCTGGGCGGCGTGGACGTTGTCGGGCGGGTCGCTTCACGTGACCGACCCCACCAATGTCGGGCTGACCGGCATGTACTCCGCCAACGCCGAGAGCTGGTCCGACACTGTCATCGACGGTTTGACCATTCCCCGGGCCGCACTCCCCCAGGTGGTCGACTCCACCGGCGTCATCGGCGAAGCGTCGGTGCTCGAGGGCTCACCCCCGATTGCCGGTATCGCAGGTGACCAGCAGGCATCACTGATCGGCCAGGGATGTGTGCGCCCCGGTATGGCCAAGTGCACGTTCGGCACGGGCGGCATGCTCGACCTGGTGATCGGCCCCGACCGCCCCACCTTCGAGCGGCGCAGCGACAACGGCACCTACCCGGTCATCACCTGGCGCCGCGACGGCGAGGCCACCTGGGGCCTCGAGGCGGTGATGCTGGCGGCCGGCACCAACGTGGAATGGCTGCGAGACGATCTCGGGCTGATCGACACCGCCGCGGCCAGCCACGACCTGGCCTCGGCTTGTGACGACACCGACGGCGTGGTGTTCGTCCCCGACCTATTGGGTGCGGGCACACCCGAGTGGGATTTCGGCGCTCGCGGGGGCCTGTTCGGGCTGACCCGCGGCACCACGTCGGCCCACATCGCCAGAGCGGTGTTGGAGGGTGTGGCCATGCGAGCGCGTGACCTACTCGACGCAGTGGAGGCCGACAGCGGCCAGACGATCGAGACCCTGCGCATCGACGGCGGCATGAGCGAGAACCCCACCTTCGTGCAGGCGGTGGCCGACGCCATGGGCCGCCCGGTGGAACCGTCAGCGGTACTGGAGGCCACGGCCATGGGTGCCGGTTTCCTCGCCGGCCTGGCTGTGGGCACGTGGTCGAGCTGGGACGACGTGGCCGAGGCCGTGCCCGATCGTGGGTCGGTGGAGCCGGCCGCCGAACCCGACCGCAGCCGATGGGCTGCCGCAGTTGACCGAGCCGGTCAGTGGCACGGCGACCTGAGCGCCCTCGAGTTCTGACGATCGCGCCCAAATTGCGTGAGTTGGCGGTGACGATTGCCGGTTTCTCACGCTGAATCGGGACGGACGACCCGGACCGGTACCCTCGGCGGTCATCACCGACCCCGAGGACACACGATCTTGCGCACGCTGACCGGAACCGTTCTGCTTCTCCTGGCCCTCGTCACCGCG